>JAYTEN010000056.1:0-8308 GCA_043735145.1 Gemmatimonadota bacterium
CTCGCGCGGCGTGTCCTCGCCAAAGAGCACCACCGCGTCGACGCTCTCGAGTCCCGCCAGCACGTAGGCGCGATCGCCTTCGCGATTCAGCGGCCGTCCCTCGCCCTTGCCGAGCCGGCGGACCGACGCGTCGGTGTTCATGCCGACGATCAGCGCGACGCCTTCGGCCCGTGCTCGCGCGAGGTACGCCACGTGGCCGCGGTGCAGTACGTCGAACACGCCGTTAGTGAAGACGACCGGGCCGCCGGCCCGCGCGCGAAAGGCGCGCGCCGCGTCGAGCGAAAGAATCTTGCCGGCGGGATCGAAGCGGGCGCCGTCCGTCACGGCGCTAGAACAGCTCGGTCGCTTGGGGCGTGAAGGTGAAGTAGAAGACCTTGCGCAGGCCCGGGAACTCGATCACCACGGAGTCCTGGTAGGTCGCCTTGATGGCGATCTGGCGCGGGCTGAAGGTGCGCTTGATGCTCCAGTCGCGGTCCCCCAGGGGGAGGCCGAGGCTGTCGGCCTTGGCGATGAGGCGCCGGCGGATGGTGGCGTCGTCGAGCGCCGGCGCAAAATCGGCCTGCGTCTTCACGTAGTCCGAGATCTGGTAGTAGCGCAGGCGCACGTGGGCAAAGTCGATCCCGTAATAGACGCCCGCCACGAGCAGCACCAGGGTGAAGAGGCACCCGAGCTTGATCTTGCCGGCTTCGCTGTTGCGCACGCGGACCTTTACCACTGGGACTGCGCTCCTTCGACAAAGCTGGTGATCAACTTCTGGATCGCCACGCGGCGACCCTCGGATTCCTGCGGCGGCTGGTACTCACCGCTGACCGACAGGCCGCTCGACTTCCACAGCGCCTTGCCTTCGCGCTGGTCGATGATCTCGACGCTGACGACGATCGTCACCTGCCGCCGGGTCACGTCGACCCGGCCGTCGCCTGACGAATACGCCAGCGGCACGTCGGGATCGTACCGCACGATCTCGCCCCGCACCACCGCGTCGGCGTCGGCCTCGGCGGCGGGGCGCAGGCCCAGCCGGCCCTCGGCCGCCTGGCGAATCGCATCCGACACTTCCTGCGTCAGCTGCGGCTCGCCGGTCCGGTTGTCGAACGGAATCACGGCGACCGTCTTGATGCCGCCCGGCAGGCCGCCCCCGGCCCGGAAGCCGTAGACGCACGACGTCGTGCCCAGCAGCAGCACGAACGCCGCGGCGCTACGGACGAAGGCTCCAGATCGCTGGCGCAAAGGCCTCACTCGGCTCCCTGCCGTTGATGTCCACCTGGAAGCGGAAACTCCGGCTGGTGTCGAGCAGGTTGGCCCGGGTCACCTGGCCCGTGCCGCCCCGCGTCAGCCGCAACTGCGAGGTCGTGCGCCCCGCTTCCTGGCGCGTGACGCTGGTGAGCGCCCCGCCCTGCAACTCGAATACCGTCATCCGGCCTTCGGCATCGGTGACGCGCCACTGCGCGCGGTCCCCGTCGCCGGCCGTCTCGTACGACATGCGTCCCGGCGGCGGCCGCATGATGCCCAGCGCCGCCCAGAGCGCGAAGCGGTCGGGGAGGATCTGGTCCACCGCGCTCGCCGGCTGCGCGACCACGCTGTCGCCGGTCATGATCAGGATCGACCGGCCCAAGCCCAGCGCCGCCGCGATGTCGAGCCGCAGCGAGTCCGGCGGCGCGATGCGCACGGCGCCATTGCCCGACAGCTCGATGTGCCCGTCGTCCGCGCGCCAGCTGATGCGCAGGATCTGCCGGGCCGCCGGGACGGTCGCCGCCGCCGCCGCGAGAAAGGCGGCCCGGGTCGAAGGCTCGAAAGCCAGCGGCGCGAGGGGCGCATGATGCGGCCCGCAGCCCAGCAGGCTCACCACTATGGATGCGGCAAGATAGGAATTGCGCCGTGGGGAGGCAAGAAAACCCGCCCGCGGGCGGGTCCCTTCAATAGTCAAAACCGAACCAGAAATCGACAAAATGCTTTCTCCGGGCGTCGGACGGCAGCACGTAGGTGTCTCGGGCGCCGTACCGCCAGCCGGTGTCGAGGCGGAGGATCAGCGGGTACCCGATGTTCATGCGGAAGCTGAAGCCATAGGCGCCGATCACGCCCTGCTCGCCGGAATGCGCTTCCCAGGCCCGGCCCGCGTCAGCGAAGACGGCCCCCTCGATGCCGGGGAACCGCCACTCCCCGAACGGGAAGCCCAACGTAAGGTAATCAGTCAACGGGAATCGCCACTCGGCGTTGGCCATGAAGGCCCGCGAGCCGGAGACGTAGGTGTACCGGGGGTACCCGCGCAACCCGTACGAGCCGCCCAGGGTGATGCGCTGGGGCCGCTCGCCGCCGGTGAGGTAGAGGTACCCGCGCAGGGCGAAGGCTGTCTTGAGGCCGGTGCGCAAATAGCGCCGCACGTCGCCCGACAGCACCCACGAATCGAAGCGGGCATTCTGGAGGTCGGTGACGATGCCGCCGGTGAAGCGCTCGCGGCCGCCGTCGATCGGGCCGGTGGGCATCCAGAGCGAGTTGTCGTGCACGAAGCTGAGGTAGTTCGACGTCAGCACGCCGGCGCGGTGCGGGAACAGCTCGGAGCTGCCGTCGAGGAACCCGAAGTCGGTGCGGTCGGAGTACTCGAGCTGCGCGCGCGCCTCGACGCGCGAAAAGCGCGACAGCGGGTAGCGCAGCACCGCGTAGCCGCCGCTCGAGGTCTCGCGATAGGTGCGGTCGAAAGTGTTCTCGTAGAAGATGCCGCGCACCCGGAAAGCGCCGATGCCCCAGTTGAGTCGGCGCTGCTGGTTGATGTAGGTGACCGACCCGTTGAAGTTGGCGACCAGGTCGCTGAGTCCACCGCCCTGCTGGAAGGCGAGCACGTTCACGAAGAACAGGTTGTCGGCGAGCATGTCCGACAGCACGAAGCTCGCGCCCTGCACGCCGCCCACGCCGGGCGTGATGGCGGCCTCGGCGCCGGCAAAGTCCACGGTGTATTTCCGCTCGTAGCGCTCCGGCTCGGTGCGCGCGAAGCGCGCGTCGTCGAGCTCGCGCCAGCGCCACTCGGGGGGCTCGCGCAGGCCGGCCAGGACGACGGTATCGGGCGGCGGCACCACGGCGGCCACGCGGCCGAGCGAGTCCTTCAGGGCGAGCTCGACATCGGCGGCGCTGGTGTCCCGCACCGGCGGACGCAGCGTGTAAATATTGAAGGAGAGATTCTCGAACCCGCCCAGCACGTACATCCCCGCCGACGGCACCCAGACCGGATCGAAGACGCCGCCCGGGACGCCCGACTCGCGGTGCCCCGCCCCGGTGGAATCCACGACATAGATGTCCGGCACGCCGCGCCGGTCGGAGGTGAAGGTGACCATCCCCGCCGCCGTCCAGCGCGGGCCGCGGTCGTGCCAGTCGCCGTAGGTCAGGTAGCGCACCTGCCGCGTCGCCACGTCCAGCACGAACAGGTTCATCGCGTCGTTGGGACCGAAGGGCGTGCGATCGGAGCTGAAGACGATCCGCGTGCCGTCGGGCGAGAACGACGGGTCGGTATCGTTGTAGCGGTCGCTCGTCAGGCGCTCGAGGCGCCCGTCGGCGACGTACAGCCGGTACAGGTCCGACGAACCCGACAGCGTCAGCCCCGAGAAGACGACCGACTGCCGGTCGGGCGCCCACGCGGGCGAGAGGATCGAGATGATGTCCGGGAACTGGTAGCGGCCGACGAGCTTGCGCTGCTGGATGTCCCAGAAGACCAGCGCGTCGCGCTCCATGTACCGCGTCGCGAAGACCAGCACGCCGGTCGAATCCACGTCCATGCGCGAATCGAAGGAATGGAACGACTCCAGCTGCGCCGTCCGCTCGCCGCTGACGATGGTGCGGGTGCGCCCGCCGCGCAGCGGCACGGCGTAGATGTTGGTGTAGCCGGTGCGGGGCGAGATGTAGAGGACCAGCGGCGTGCTGTCGCCGGGCGGCGTCCAGACCACGGGCTTGAGCGCGAGCTGCGCCAGCGGGCGGCCGCCGAGATTCAGGGGCCGCTGCGACGTGACCATCGGGTAGTACAGCTGACGCAGGTGATAATGCCACTCGGCCGTCAGCGCCGACATCGGCTTGCCGAAGACGGCGGCCATCAGCTCGTTGAAGCTGTCGTACTTCCAGGCATCATCGTAGATCGCGACCAGGCGCCACTCGCCGTAGGTATCGGCGAGGAAGCGCACCAGCTCGCCGCCGATGGGATAGACGATGCCGCCGCCGGCGTACTCGAGGTCCTCGATGGACGGCAGGCGGCCGCCCTGCGTGATGTCGCGCAGGATCATGTCGTCCAGCGCGTCTTCGCCGGCCGAGAAGTACTCGGCGCTGCCCTCGGTGAACCAGAGCGGCATCTGGAGGCCGCGCAGCTTCGGGCTGAGCCGGTTGTTCAGCCGCTGGCGCGCCAGCTGGAAGACGTGGACCAGCTCGTGGCGGATGGTATGGCGGAACTCCGCGTAGTTGCCGCGAAACGGCAGCGCCACCCGGCTGCGGCCGAACTCGGTGAAGCCGAGCAGCCCCTCGGGCGGCGTGAAGGGCAGCAGGTTGGTCTGCTCGAAATCGTAATGCGACGCGTAAACGACGATCGGAATGCGGCTGGTCACCGGATTCCGGAACCGCGCCTCGAGCTCATGGTAGGAATCCTCGGCGTACGTCAACGCGACGCGCGCGAGCTCGTCTTCCTGCGGATAAAAATAGAGGTCGACGTGCTCGCCGCGCAGGATGCGCCAGTCGAACTGGCGGTACTGGATCTTGTTGGGACCGAAGAGTCCGAATTGTGCACGTGCGTGTCCCGGCAGGGCGGCCACGAGGGCCGCCCCTGCGAGCACTGCGTGCAGCGCCCCACGCACCCATCGCATCATCTGAAGATGCGCCGGATCCGGTCGCCCTGCACGATCTGGTCGAGCACGTCCCAGCCGGAAACGACCTCGCCGAAGACAGTGTAGCCGCCGTCGAGGTGTGGCTGGGGCGAGTGCGTGATGAAGAACTGCGAGCCGCCGGTATCGGGCCCCGACAGCGCCATCCCCACGGTGCCGCGGCCGTATCGGTGGCGGTTGATCTCGTCGCGGATGGTGGTGCCCGGCCCGCCGCTGCCGTCGCCCCGCGGATCGCCGTCCTGGACGACGAAATTCGGCACCACGCGGTGCCAGCGGCCGTTGTCGAAAAACCGGCGGTCGATCAGCCGGACAAAGTTGTCCACCGTGAGCGGCGCGTCGTAGCTGTACAGCGTGAGGACGATGCTGCCCCGTTCCGTCTCGATGGTCACGTGGCCGGGGCGGGCTTCGCCGATGACATAACGGCGGACCAGGGCCTGGTACTCCACGGCGGTGCGACCCGTCTCGACCGGGCCGACGTCGCCCCAGCTTCGCCGCATCGCGGCGTCGCCGAAGCGCGCGGCGACGAGGCGCCGCACGCCGGCGTCGTTGCTGCGCGGATTCCCGGTAAGCAGCGCCGTTTCGACATCGGAGCGCGAGGCGGGTGAGCCGTCCATGATGTCGGCAAGGCCGCGCACGGCCGCGAGGCGCGCGTCATCGAGCGCATCGGGCTCGGCGCGGCGGTACGCCGCGGCGATGTCGCGGATGCTCGCGGGATCGTGCTCGCGCGCGACGATGTTGAGGGCGGTCGCCCGGACGATCACGTCGGGTGCGGCGAGGCGTCCCCGCGCGATCGCGAGCAGCGCCGAATCGCCCGCGGGCACGAGATTCTCGAGCGCGCCGAGGACGACGCCGACGACGCGCGGCTCGGGATCCACCAGCATCTCCGTGAGCTGTTGCCGCGCCGCGGGCGTGCCGGCGACGCCCAGCATGTCAGCATACCCCGCGCGCAGCCGCCAGTCGGCGTCGGTGCGCCAGGTGCGCGCGGCCGCGATGGCGGCGGTGTCGTCGACCGAGGCCAGCGCGAGCAGGATGGCGCGGCGCAGGCCGAAGCTGGGCGCGCTGGCGAGGCGCTCCTTCAGCACCGAGGCGGCGCGCGAGCCCTTCAGCGCGCCGAGGGTCGCGGCGGCCTGCACCGGCACGTTCGGGTCGCGGTCCACCATGCGGCTTGCGGCCAGCGGGACCAGCGCCGAGTCCGCGTAGGACCCGAGCGCGCGCAGCGCGTTGGTGCGGACCTGCGCGTCGGCGTCATTGATGAGGTTGCGCAGCGGCGCGAGAAAGGCGTCGCGCTGGATGCCGGCCGAATCGGCGGCGGCGGCCACCAGTCCGCGCGCGACGTAGCTCCGGGTCCAGGCGTCGGGATCGGTCGCGGCCTCGAGCAGCGCCGGCGCCGCATCGTAGAACCTCGTCAGGCGCGTGGCGCTGTAGGCCGCGTTGCGGCGCCACTCGCCGCTGGGCCCGCGAATGTAGTCCTTGAGCCGCGTCGCGATCGCCGAAGTGCGGCCGAGCCGGAAGGCCTCGAGGAGCACGATCGCCGTGGCGCGATCGCTCTGCGGATTCAGGCTCGGCGGATGACGGGCGAGAATCGCCTCCAGCGCCGGCTCGGCCACCGGCCCGCCGATCTTGGCCAGGGCCGTCACGATCTCGAGCTCGAGATCGCTGACCGCGGTCGAAGGGAATCGCGTGGTCAGGTTCGCCAGCTCGGCGGCGGCCGCGCGGTCCCCCAGCTCGCCGAGGGCGAAGACGGCCTCGGCGCGAACCACGGTGTCGCGGTCGTTGAGCATGGTGAGGAGCATCGGGACGGCGGCGTGGTCGCCGATCCGGCCCATCGACATCGCCGCGCGCCGGCGCACCATCGAGTCGGGGTGCTGCGAGGCGCGCTGGAGGATCGCGACGTCGGGGGTGCGATGATCCTCGAGCGAAAGAAGCTGGGCGAGGTCCGCGACCGAAGCGGCGTCCTGCGCGCGGGCGCGGGCCGGAAGGAGGAGGATCGCCAGAACCAGGAGGAAGGCGGGGCGCAGACCGGGCACGAGGGCTCTCAGGCGTGGGTGACGACGGACTCCATGAGTGTCAGGGCATCGGGCGGCAGCCGCGCCGGGCGGTTGTTCCGGTCCAGCGACACCAGCGCGGTGGAGGCGGTGCACAGCAGGGCGCCGTCTTCGGGACGCTCGACGCGGTACTTGAAGACCACGCGGCGGGACCCGACGTCGGACAGCCACGCCGTCACGCGCAGCAGGTCGTCGTACTTCGCCGAACGCGCGTAGCGCAGGCTTGCTTCGGCGACCGCCAGCTTGAATCCGCGCTCTTCGAGATCCCGATACCGGACACCCAGGCGGCGCATATGTTCCGTGCGTGCCAGCTCGCACCAGACCAGGTAGTGGGCGTGATAGGCGACGCCCATCTGGTCGGTCTCTCCATATCGCACGCGTACTTCTACCGAAGTATCAGTCGCCAAGTCGCCAAGTCGCCAACTGGCCAGTGGGAAACGCCAAATGCCCGAGATCAGGAAACTTACCCGACGACTTGGCGACTTGGCGACTTGGCGACTTGAGTTGGCGACTTGGCGACTTGGCGACTTGAGTTGGCGACTTGGCGACTAGGCGACTAGCCCTGCCAGATCCCGAGCGCCCGCGCGCGATCCCGGGCGGCCGGCGTGAGCAGGTAGGGACCGTTCGCGGAAACCTTCTCGCCCCGACTGGCCATGGCGGCAACGTCACGCTCGGTGACGAGGGGACGCTTCTTCCCCATGGATGGCGCGGCACTGCGGCCGATGATGATCGCCGTATCGCCGGACTTCACACCCGCGGCATTGGCCTCGTCGAGGTCGAGATGCAGCTCGGTGGCGTGGCCCGGGCCCATCCGGACAATCACGTCATGCAGCGTCGCCCGCCGGCCCGCCGGCCCGCATTCGATGGCGACCTTGTCGCCGTCGGCGACACCCAGCCCCCGCCCGTCGGACGGCGCGACGTGCAGGTGCCGCTGGGCGATGATCACGCCGCTGTTCAGCGTCACCTTTCCCGCCGGGCCTTCGATCGCCACCCCACCGGCCGACTGCTCCAGCTTGCCCGAGACCGTGACCGGCGCGCTGATGCCCAGGTCACGGCAGTCCGAGGGCGACAGCTCGAGCTGGGTGCTGCCGCGCGCGGGACCCACGATGCGCACGCCGTCCAGCTTGCCTTTGGGGCCCACGACGCTCACCGTCTCGCCGGCGGCGAACTGGCCCGGCTGCGAGATGATGCGCTGCACGCTGGGCGTCCGGCCCTTGCCGAAGAGCGCCTCGAAATCCCGCAGCGACACGTGGATATGCCGCGCCGAGACGCCGATCGTCACTTCCTTGCGGCTGCGCTGCGTGGCGGCGCGGTCGGCGCCGGCCGCGGAACCCGACGGCATCGGCGACGCGCCGCGGCCGGCGGCCGCCTGACGAGTCGCGACCACCATCGCGGCATACTCGGGCCGGTGCTTCGGGA
>JAYTEN010000057.1:0-6855 GCA_043735145.1 Gemmatimonadota bacterium
TCGCGCGCGTGGCCGATCGTCTGGTGCCAGGCCAGCTCTTTCCAGAAGTTGACCTGCTGCTTGGTGTAGCGCTGGCACTCGGGAAACTGCTGGAGCAGCTGGGCCGCCAGGTCGGCCACGGCCTCGTCGAGCTTGGCCAGGCTGATCCCGTAGCCGTCCTTGCCCTTCAATGCCTTCGCGATCTCGTCCACGCTCGCGCCGGTGATGAACGCGCCGTCCTTGGTGACCGAGGGAACCACCCGGTTCACCAGGCCCCACTCGAGCGCCTTCGCCGCCGGGATGCGGCTGTTGAGGAGCAGCATCTCCCGAGCCCGGCGATCGCCGACGTGAATCGGCAGCCACTGTGTCGCGCCACCGGCGGCCACACTGCCGACCCGGGTGCCGACCTGGCCCAGCCACGCGTGCTCGGCCATCACGGCGAGGTCGCACGCCAACTGCGATTCGTTGCCGCCGCCCACCGCCATGCCGTTGATGCGGGCGATGACCGGCTTGCCGGCGTTCATCAGTGACTCGATCCACGCGCGGAACAGCCCCATGTACTTCCAGTAGTCGCGGGGGCGTGCGGTGTAGGCCTCCTCGTATTCCTTGACGTCGCCGCCGGTGCAGAAGGCCTGGTGGCCGGCGCCCGTGACCACGATGACCGCGACCTGGTCGTCGAAGGACGCGTCCTGCACCGCCGTGGCCAGCTCGCGCAGTGCGCGGGTGCTGTAGGCGTTGAAGTTGTGCGGCCGGTTGAAGGTGACCGTGGCCACCCAGTCACGCTTCTGGTACACCACCTCGGCAAAGCCGAAGGAAACGGGATCGCGGGAGGGGAATTCGCGCATGGTCGGGCCCTCGGAAGGCGGACGCATCAGGACGCGTCCGCGATGTCGTCGCCCTGACGGCAGACGTCGGCCACGTACTTCTCGGCCGGCGTCTCCAGGACGTCGTGGTAGGTCTCGAACAGCTTCGCCGCCGCCTGGCCCGGCCATCCCTCGGGGAGCAGGGCCGGCGGCAGCCAGGGATCGTCGAGCGGGAAGGCGCGGTACTCGTGGACCAGCAGAAAGCGGCGCCGGAAACAGTCGGCCGGGGCGGTGCAGGGCTTGTGGATCCCGGCGCGGGCGCCGGTGAGCCCGCACTGGCGGCAATGCTCGAAGTCGATCTTCCAGCGGGCAATGAACGCGGCATAGCGTCGGCCCAGGGCGTCGAGGTCCCAGCACTGCCGTACCAGCTGCGCCGTGTCGGCGAAGCCGGCGTGAGCGCCGCGGAACAATTGGAGCTGGCGCGTCACCTTCAGTTCGGCGGCGATGGCCGCCACCTGCCCCTGCACATCGTGCGGCGAGATCCAGACGCCGTTGCTCAGCGGCCCGCAGCCCAGCCACGCCAGCCGCCCCCGCAGGACATCGCGCACCCGGCGCCGCTCTTCGGGAATCGAGAAGGTCACCACCGACCAGTGCCCGTCCCACGCTTCCGCCTGCGGCGGGTGGTAGATGCGCTCCCGGCCCTCCTCGAGAAGCCGGCGCCCCCGCCTGGTGAGCCCGTACCAGCTGCGCGTCCCGCGCCGTTCGGCGGTGAGCCAGCCCTTGCGGGCCATGCGTGAGAGCACGGTGCGCACCGCCATCGGTGACAGCCCCAGCTGGCCGAGCAGGGCGATGAGCGAGCCGACCCACACCGGCCGCTCGCGGTTCATCAGGTAGTCTCCGTACAGGGTGAAGACCAGGTCCTGCGAACGGAGGGTAGGGGCGATAGCATATGTCATTATATGAACGCTCGTGGAATGAGTGACATATGACACTCTTGCTACGAGCGAAGCTGTAGTGTAACATTCATGCTGTCAAGGGCACGGGGGCGGGGCAGGCATGTTCCACGAAGAGTTCACGGTGGGCCGGCGGTTCGTCACCGGCACGCGCACGGTCACGGCGGCCGACGTACGGCAGTTCGCCGAGCTGTCGGGCGACCGCAACGCCATCCACCTGGACGACACGGCGGCGCGCGACGCCGGCTTCCCCGGCGTGGTGGCCCACGGCGCCCTCGGCCTGTCCATCGCCACCGGCCTGGCCAGCGGCCTCGAGCTCACGGCCGGTACGCTGATCGCCCTGGCCGCCATCACCTGGCGTTTCCGCGCTCCGGTGCGCCCGGGTGATCGGGTCACGCTGGCGCTCGCCGTCACGTCAACGCGCACTACCGGCAAGCCGGACCGCGGCGTCGTCGTCCTGGCCGCGGAGCTGCGCAACCAGGATGGCGTCGTGGTTCAGGATGGCGAATTCGTGGAGATCGTGAAGCGCCGACCGGCGCACGGCTGACGCAGGCAATCCAGGGCGGCATGGGCGTGGGCATCTCCAACTGGGGGCTGGCCCGCGCCCGCGCATTTTCCGATTCGCCACGCGCTGGCCACGCTCGAGCGCTTCCTCCGTCCCCGGAACCGCGGACCGGACGCGCCCTGCACGCTGGTGCCCAGGTACCGGGTGAACGGCTGTAGTTTCCCCCCATGGCCCGCCGCATTCTTCTCGCCGACGCCGACGCCTTCTATGTCTCGGTCGCGCGGCTCGTCGATCCGGAAGGCGCGGGCCGCGAGCCGCTGCTGATCGTCGGCGGGTCGCCCACCGGGCGCGGCGTCGTGACCTCGGCGAGTTACGAAGCGCGCGCCTATGGCGTGCACTCGGCCATGCCGATGGCCCGCGCCCTGCGGCTCTGCCCGAAGGCGATGATCGTGCCGGTGCCGTGGCAGGCGTGCGTCGAGCTGAGCGGACAGATCCGTGAGGTGCTCGGACTCTATGCACCGGTGGTGGAGCAGGCGTCGTCGGACGAGTTCTACCTCGACCTGACGGGCACCGAGCGGATGTACCGGGAGGAGCCGCTGCCGGGCACGGCCCGGCGGATGCGCGAGGCGGTGCTGGCGCAAACCCGGTTGAACGTGTCGATTGGCGGGGGAACGTCGAAGCTCGTCGCCAAGCTCGCGGCGACGCTCGCCAAGCCGGCCGGCGTGCACGTGGTGGATCCGGGCGGCGAGCCGGCGTTCATGCGGCGGTTCGCTCTCGCCGACCTGCCGTTCGTGGGGCCGCGATTCCAGGAGCGGCTGGCGCGGTACAACCTGAAGTCGGTGAGTGATGCGCTCGACGCCGGCGAGGGGAACCTGCGTGACTGGTTCGGCGAGCGGGAAGGCGCCTGGCTGTGGGAGTCGCTCCACGGCATCAGCCACGGCGTGGTCGAGAGCGGCGGCGACCCCAAGTCGATCAGCCGCGACGAAACGTTCGCGACCGACATCAACGACGACGCGGTGCTGAATGGCGAGCTGATCCGTCTGGTGGACCGGGCGGCGAGCGACCTGCGCGAGGATGGATTGCTCGCGCGCACCGTCACGGTGCGGCTGCGCGACCACGATTTCGGCGATCGCCAGGCCAGCAAGACGGTGGACGCGCCGGTGATTTCCGATCGCGCGGTCCTGCGCGTCGCCCGCGAGCTGCTGGCGCGGCTGCGGCGCGCGCGGCCGGTGCCGGCCCGCCTCCTGGGCGTCGCGCTGTCGGGACTGGTGGGGACCGAAGGGCCCGCGCAGCTTTCGCTGCTGGGTGACGCCGACCCCGGGGCAGAAACCGAAAAGGATCGGGCCGTGGCCAGAGTCGTGGATGAGCTTCGCCGGAAACTCGGAGACGACGCGGTGGCGCTGGGGCGCGCACCGACGCGCGGGCGCCGGTGAACGCCGCCGTCGCGCGGGTCTCGCTCTTCGGCGCGTCGGCGCTGACGGCTCTCGGCGTCTATCGCGCGGTGGACGCGGCGGCGTCGTCCATCAAGGGCGACGGCACCGTGGACAGCATCATCCCGCTGGTCATCCTGATGGTGGCGATGCTGTGCGTGACCTGGCTGCGGCGCGGCGTGCAGCCCGGCCGGCCTCGGCCGATCAGCTGGCGGCGATACATCCGCTGGTCCCTGGCCTGCATCATGCCGCTCATGCTCCTGTCGGCCGGGAAGGCGCCCTTCACCGGCACCTACGAAGAGTCGCGGCAGAACATCATGCGCAGCGACCTGCGTGACCTGGTGGCCGCTGAAGAAAAGGCGTCCGCCGATTCGGGACATTTTACCTCGCACCCGGCTATCGCCGCCTCGGCCGGCGTCACCCAACCCGACATCAGGATCACGAGCGACGGCTGGACGGCGCAGGTGGTGCCGGTCGTCACGTCGCGGATCTGCGCCGTCTACATCGGTGAGACCCCACTCCCGCCGGCGCGCGTGGAAGGCGAGCCGCGCTGCTCCAAGGCACCGCTGCGCACCGCCGAAATCATCCAGGGGCTGGTGGTCATTTTCGCCGGCCTGGCCGCGGGTTCGGTGATCGTCCTCCTGAATCCGAGCCGGCGGGTGCGGGTGTCGCCGGGCGAGGTCAGCGCGGTTTCTTCCTCCCGCTAGCGGCGCGCCGCGCGCCCCGGTGCCAGGCCGGCGCCAGGCCGGCGTCCGGGCGGCGCCGGCGATCGTCGGCACCCTCTCGGCACACCTCGGCCACGTAGCGCTCGGCCGCGCCCTCCAGGGCATCGTGATAGCGCTCGAAGAGCCGCGCCGCGTCGGCGCCGTACCAATCGTCAGGCAGCAGCATGGCCGGCAGGTACGGGTCGTGGAGCGGGAAGCTGCGATACTCGTGCACCAGCAGGAAGCGGCGGCGGAAGCAGTCGGCCGGGGAGGTGCAGGGCTGGTGGATGCCCGCGCCCAAGCCGGTGAGGGCGCACTGCCGGCAGGAGTCGAAGTCCGCCGTCCAGCGGCGGAGGAACTCCGCGTACCGGCGGTTGAGTGCGCGCAGGTCCCAGCACTGGCGCACCAGGCGCGCGGGATCGGAGAGCCCGGCATGCAGCCCGCGGAAGACTTCCACATACCGCTCGACGCGCAGTTCGCCGGCGATGCGGCGCACGTCGGCCTCGACGTCATGCGGGGTGATCCAGAGGCCGCTGCCGAGCGGGCCCAGGCCGAGCCAGGCGAGGCGCGTGCGGAGCGCATCGCGGCGGCGGCGGAGCGACTCCGGGATGCCATAGGTCACGATCGACCAGTCGCCGTCCCAGGCCTGGCCCAGCGGCGGATGGTAGATGCGCTGGCTGCCTTCCTCGAGGAGCGCGCGTCCCTTCCGGGAGAGCCCGTAAAAGCTGCGTGGCCCCTCGCGCGAGGCGACCAGCCAGCCCTTGCGGGTCATGCGGGAGAGCACCACCCGGACGCCCATCGGCGACAGCCCCAGCTGCCCCAGCAGGGTGATGAGCGCACCGGCCCACACGGGAGGCTCCCGGACGAGATAGTCGCCGTAGAGCGTGAAGACGAGGTTCTGCGAGCGCAGTGGCATATTACACAGTTGCTACGAACGAAGCTGGAGTGTCATATTAAAGGTGTCAAGACTGCCTCGGGGCACGCCCGGCCTGGCAGGTGAGGCGCCGGTCGGCGCCCGGCTGACGCCAGCCGCTCCCTCGTCGTCGAGTCCTGCATGGTCATCACAGCCGATGGTTCGCTTCCCCTCGTGATCCAGGGCGGTATGGGTGCCGGGATCTCGTGCTGGCGCCTGGCGCGGGCCGTGGCGCGCCGTGGACAGCTCGGCGTGGTATCCGGGGTGGGGCTCGATTCGCTGCTGGTGCGGCGCATCGAGGACGGCGACCCGGGCGGCCACATGCGCCAGGCGGCCGCGCAGTTTCCGATTCGCCAGGCACTCACGACCCTCGAGCGGTTTCTCCGGCCCAGGCAGAAGGGCGCCGACGCGCCCTACACCTTGGTGCCGATGTACGGCGTCAAGGCCGGCGTCGCGCGGCAGCAGCTCGCCATGCTGGCCGCGTTCGTCGAAGTCTGGCTCGCGCGCGCCGGCCACGACGGTCCGGTCGGGATCAATCTCCTCACCAAGATCCAGCCGCCGACGCTCGCGACGCTGTACGGGGCGATGCTCGCGGGCGTGGACTACGTGCTGATGGGCGCGGGCATCCCGCGCGAGATTCCCGGCGCGCTGGACCGCCTCGCCGTTCACCAGCCTGCCGAGCTGCGGCTGGACGTGGTGGGCGCCGCGCGCGACGACGCGCCGGTTCTGCTGCGGTTCGATCCCGCCGATCACTGGGACGTGATACCCTGGCCGGTCAAGCGCCCGAAATTCCTGCCCATCGTCGCGAGCACGTCGCTCGCGACGGTGCTGGTGCGAAAGGCCACGGGTTGCGTGGACGGCCTGGTGATCGAGGGACCGACGGCGGGCGGTCATAACGCGCCGCCGCGCGGCGAGTTGCGCGTCGACGAGGGCGGCGAGCCACTCTATGGCCCGCGCGACGCGGTCGACCTGGAGAAGATCCGTGAGCTGGGCGTGCCCTTCTGGCTCGCGGGCGGCACCGGCAGTCCCGAGGGGCTGCGGGCCGCCAGGGAGGCGGGCGCCGCGGGGATCCAGGTCGGAACCCTGTTCGCCTACTGCGACGAGTCGGGTCTCGCCGAGCCGCTCAAGCGCTCTGTGCTCGCGCACGCGGCGCGCGGCGAGGTGCGCGTGCGCACCGACATGCGCGCATCGCCGACCGGCTATCCGTTCAAGGTGGTGGAATGGGCCGACGATCCCGCCGCCGGTGTCACGCGCACGCGCATCTGCGACCTGGGGTATCTGCGCGAAGCCGCGCGGACGGGCGATGGGCGGGTGGTGTTCCGCTGCCCGGGGGAGCCCGAGGATGATTACGTGCGCAAGGGCGGGCGCCTCGAGGAGACGATCGGCCGGCGCTGCCTCTGCAACGCGCTGCTCGCGACCGCGGGACAGCCGCAGCGGCGCGCCGGCCAATCGGCGGAGCCTGCCATCGTCACGAGCGGCGATGAGCTGATGCACATCGACCGGTTTCTCGCCGGCCGCTCGCGCTACGGCGCGGCGGATGTGCTGGACTACCTGCTGGGGTAGTCCGC
>JAYTEN010000058.1:0-6880 GCA_043735145.1 Gemmatimonadota bacterium
GTTACCTGCCGCAGCGCGGTGCTCTCAGCCCGCGCCACCAGGTCCTCGTCCACGCTGACGATGCGCGACATCGCGGCGGTGTCAAACCGGCCGCTGTGAATCAGTTGCGCCCGTATCCGCGACGCCAGCGAATCGGCCCCGCCCGAGATGAGCTCGATCCGGTTGACCGAGCCGGACTTCATCGCCAGCAGGCTGGGCAATACCGCGGCGGTGATCATGAACAGCGGACCGAGGATGGTCGACACCAGAAACCAGCGCGTCCGCACCCGCTCGATGAATTCACGGCGGATGACCGCCCAGACCTTACGCATTGGCCGCCTCCCGGCGTTCGGCTTCGGCGCCTTCGGGGCCGGCCTTGTCGAGGAAGATCCGCTGCAGCGACGGCTCGATGCGCTCGAACCGGCGCAGCCGGATATTCTGCTTCATCAGGCGCTCGAGAATCACCTGCGGGTCGGCGCCCTCCTTCAGCTTCAGTTCGGCGGACAGTCCCGAGTCGTCGGCCGCGGCCACCAGGTCGGATATCGCCCGCATCGCCTGCGCGCCCTGCGCGGCGTCTTCGAACGCGAGCGCCACATGCGAACCCCCGTGCTCACGCTTCACCTCGGCCAGCCCGCCATCGAGGACCTTCTTGCCGCGCGCGATGATGCAGACGTGGTCGCAGATCCGCTCCGCGACTTCCATTTGGTGGGTCGAGAAAATGATCGTGGTGCCCGCGCGCGAGAGCTCGACCAGCGTGTCCTTGAGAACCTGCGCGTTCAGCGGGTCCAGCCCGGAGAAGGGCTCGTCCAGGATCAGCAGCTCGGGCTCGTGCAGCATGGTGCTGATGAACTGGACCTTCTGCGACATGCCCTTGGACAGCTCCTCGATCTTGCTCATCCGCCACGCGCCCAGGCCAAGACGCTCCAGCCACTCGTCCGACTTCTTCGCCGCGACGCCGCGATTGACCCCCTTGGCTTCGGCGAGAAAGACCAGCATCTCCCGGACTTTCATCTTCTTGTACAGCCCGCGCTCTTCCGGCAGGTAGCCGATGCGCGCGCTATGATGCCGCCCGCCCAGCTCGTCGCCGAACAGCAGCACTTTGCCGGTATCCGGAATCGTGATGTTCATGATCATCCGGATCGAGGTCGTCTTGCCCGCGCCGTTCGGACCGAGCAGCCCGTAGACCGCGCCGCGCGGCACGACCAGCGAGAGATCGGTGACGGCGACGTGTCCCGCGAAGCGCTTGCTGATACCGCGGACGTCGAGAACGGGTTGGTCGCTCATGGGCCCAGGAGTGTGGCGAGCAGGGCGCCGAATGCCGGTGCGGCCTCGGGCCCGTTCGCGGTGACGATCGTGCCATCCTGCACGACCGGCGCTTCGACGATGACGGCGCCGCCTCGCTTGAGCTCGAGGATCGCGCGCGGGGCAGGGAAGGTCGTCGCCCGCCTTTCCATAAGTATACCGGCGCGCGCGAATACCGGCGGCGCGAGACAGATCGCCGCCACGGCCTTCCGCGCCGCGAACATCGCGCGCACGATCGCCCGGAGCGGTTCGCTGTTCCAGAGATGGTCCGGCGCACCCGCGCCGCCGATGATCACAAGCGCGTCATACGCCGCCGCCGTTTCGCCCGCCAGCGTGCGCGTGACGATCTCGCGCGCGCCGAGCATGCCGCGGGCTTCGCCCGCGCGCGTAGACGCGACCACGACGGCGTGACCGGCCGCGGTCAGCGCGGCGCGCGGGACCGCGAGCTCTTCGTCGCGAAATCTTTCGGGGGCGATGACGAACAGAACGATGCGGGCAGACATGGCCGCCCTGAAACTACTCGGTCGAAACAGGCTCCGCTGATTGGTCGTTGAGCGCGGCGTGCAGCGTGTGCCAGGCGAGGTTCGCGCACTTCACGCGCGAGGGATACTGCTTCACCCCTTCGAACGCGGCAAGCTTGCCGAGGACCGCCTTGTCGCCGGCCGCCTCGCCCATCACCATGCCGTGAAACCGGTGAAAAAGTTTCTCCGCCTCGGCCACGGACTTGCCCTTCACCGCGCCCGACATCAGCGACGCCGACGCCTGCGAAATCGCGCAGCCGCTCCCCTGGAATCCGACGTCGGCGATCGTATCGCCGTCAAGCAACACATAGAGCGTGATCTTGTCGCCGCAGAGCGGATTGTCGCCGGCGGCGACGCGCGACGCGTCCGCGATCGGCTTCTTGTTCCGCGGGTTCCTGTTGTGATCGATGATGACCTGCTGATAAAGATCGGCGAGGTCGGCCATCAGCTGAAGACCTTCTGCACCTTGCGCACCGCGGCCGCGAGCGCGTCAACGTCGGCGCGATTGTTGTAGAAGGCGAACGACGCGCGCGTCGTCGCGCTGATGCCGAGAAAGTCCATGACCGGCTGGGTGCAGTGGTGGCCGGTGCGCACCGCCACGCCTTCCTGGTCCACGATGGTGCCGACATCGTGCGGGTGCACGCCATCGAGCACAAATGACACCACGCTTGCCTTGTGGCGCGCCGTCCCGATCAGCGTAACGCCCGGCACATCACAAAGTTGCTCCACGGCGTAGTGGAGCAGATCCTGCTCATGGGCGTGCACCGCGTCCCACGGCAGCGCCGCTAGATAGTCGATGGCCGCGCCCAGGCCGACGACGCCCGCGATGTTGGGCGTGCCCGCCTCGAACTTCGCCGGCAGCGGTGCGAAGGTTGTCTTCTCGAAGGTCACGTTGCGGATCATGTCGCCGCCGCCCTGGTAGGGCGGCATGTCGTCGAGCAGGGCGCCGCGACCCCAGAGCAATCCGACGCCCGTTGGCCCGAACGTCTTGTGGCCCGACACGGTGTAGAAGTCGCAGCCGAGTTCGGCGACATTCACCGGCATGTGCGGCGCGGCCTGCGCGCCGTCGATCAGCAGGACCGCCCCGGCGGCATGCGCCAGCGCCGCGAGCTCCTTCACCGGGTTGAGGGTGCCGAGCGAGTTCGAGACGTGCACCACCGCAACCATCTTCGTGCGCGGCGTGATGAGCTTCGCTGCTTCGTCCATCAGCAGCTCGCCCTGGCGGTTCATCGGGATCACCCGCAGCGTCGCACCTCGCTCCCCGCAGATCATCTGCCAGGGGACGATGTTGGAGTGGTGCTCCATCGCCGTGATGACGACCTCGTCGCCGGCGCCGAGATTCTTCCGGCCCCAGCTGCTGGCGACCAGGTTGATCCCCTCGGTGGTGCCGCGCACGAAGATCACCTCGCGCGGATCGGGCGCGCCGATCCACCTCGCCGCCTTCGCGCGCACACCCTCATACGCCGCGGTCGCGTTCTCGCTCAGCTCGTAGACGCCGCGATGGATGTTCGCGTTCTGCGCCTCGTAGTAGCGCGCCGTCGCCTCGATCACCTGGCGGGGCTTCTGCGACGTCGCGCCGTTGTCCACGTAGACCAGCGGCTTGCCGTGAGCCAGCGTCCGAAGAATCGGAAAATCGGCGCGTATTTTCTCGACGTCGAAGGGCACACCGGTGCCCGTCACCCATGCCACGGGCGAGGGCGGCGGCGTGACGGGGCGCGCCGAGATGCTCACGCCGACAGGGCGCCGAGGAGGCGCCGGCGGATGAGCCGGTCGAGGGTTGCCTGGAGGGGCGCGATCTCCATCCGGTCGATGATCTCGGCGCCGAAGCCGTAGGTCAGCAGGCTGCGCGCTTCGGCCTTCGGGATCCCGCGGCTGGTGAGGTAGAACATCGCCTTCTCGTCGATCGGGCCGAGGGTCGCGCCGTGGGTGCACTTCACGTCGTCGGCGTAGATCTCCAGTTGGGGCTGGCTGTCGGCGCGCGCCTCCTCCGAGAGGACGAGATTGTTGTTCGTCTGCTTGGAGTCGGTGCGCTGCGCGCCCGGCCGCACGATGATCCGGCCATTGAACACGCCGCGGCTATGGTCGTCGAGAATGCCGTTGAAATACTCGTGGCTTTCGCAGTGCGGTTTGGCGTGATCGATCGTGGTGTGGTGATCGACGTGTTGATGCTGGCCGAGCACATACAGGCCGTTCAGCACCGACAGGCCGTTCTCCCCGTCCATGACCACGCCGATGTCGTGACGCGTCAGCGCGCCGCCCAGCACCACCGGGTGCAGGTGGACGGTGGCGTCGCGGCCCTGGTGGGTGTGGGTCGCGGCGACGTGATACGCCTGCGCGCTCTCGCGCTGCACCCGGTAGCAGTCCACGCGCGCCCCGTCACCGACGACGATCTCGGTCACGGCGTTGGTCCAGTACACGCCCTCGCCGATGCCGGCGTAGCTCTCGACGACGCTCACCCGCGCCAGGCGGTCGGCAACGATCAGCGTGCGCGGATGCGACACGAACGGCGCCGCGCCCGGCACCGACAGGTACAGCAGCTGGATGGGCTCGTCGATGATGATATTCGCGGGGACGTGAATGAAGCTCCCGTCGCGGAGAAAGGCCGTATTCAGGGCCGTGAACGGGTTCGCCATCCACGCGTGCTTCGCCAGGTGCGGCTGAAGCCCGGCGTCCTGCTCCGTCAGCGCCTGCGCCAGCGAGCCAACGCGCACGCCGCCGGGCAGTCCGGCAACCGACGACAGGGCCGGCGCAAATACGCCATTCACGAACACCAGCAGGTGGCGATGCGCCTCGCACAGCTCGTGGGCGTGCACGTCCTTCGCGGACGGCAGCGCCCCAGTCTCGTGTGCCAGCGCGAAGGAGCCCTCGGCGATGCGCTGCACGCTGGTGAAGCGCCAATCCTCCTGCTTCGTGGTGGGGAAGCCGGATCCGGCAAAGCTGACCATGGCGGCGGCACGCAGCTCCCGCACCCACGCCGGCGCGGCGGCGGCGCCGTTCTTCGCGAAGGCTTCGTGCTGCGTGAGATACCGCCGCGTCACGTCACTCACGCGACGGATGCCTCGCGCAGCCATTCGTAGCCGCGGGCCTCGAGCTCGAGGGCGAGCTCCTTGCCCCCCGACTTCACGATGCGCCCCTCGGCCAGCACGTGGACGAAGTCCGGGGTGATGTAATTCAGCAGGCGCTGGTAGTGCGTCACGACGATCTGGGCGTTGTCCTTGCCGCGCAGCTTGTTCACGGCGTGCGCGACCGTCTGGAGCGCGTCGATGTCGAGGCCGGAGTCGGTCTCGTCGAGAATCGCGAGCTTAGGCTCGAGCACGGCCATCTGGAGGATCTCGTTGCGCTTCTTCTCGCCGCCCGAGAACCCTTCGTTCACGGGACGCTGCATGAAGCTGTCGTCCCAGCCGATCGCCTTCAGCTTTTCGTCGAGGACGTCGAGAAAGTCCACCGGATCCAGTTCTTCCTGGCCGCGCGACTTGCGCATCGCATTCAACGCCGATCGCAGGAAGTAGGCGTTGGTGATGCCGCGGATCTCGACCGGGTACTGGAACGCCAGGAAGACGCCGGCCTGCGCGCGCTCCTCGGGGTCCATGTCGGTGAGGTCCTTGCCCTCGAAGGTGATCGAGCCGGCGGTCACCGTGTACGCGGGATGTCCCGCGAGCACCTGCGCCAGCGTGCTCTTGCCCGATCCATTGGGGCCCATGATGGCGTGAACTTCGCCGGCGTTGACGGCGAGGTCGATCCCTTTCAGGATCTCGGTCCCGCCCACCGACGCGTGCAGCCCTTTGATCTCCAGCATCACCCGACACTCCCCTCGAGACTGATTCCGAGCAGGTTCTGCGCTTCCACGGCGAATTCCATGGGAAGCTCGCGGAAGACTTGCTTGCAGAACCCGTTGACGATCATCGATACGGCGTCCTCGGCCGAGAGGCCGCGCTGCTTGCAGTAGAAGATCTGGTCCTCGCCGATCTTGGACGTCGACGCCTCGTGCTCCATGATCGCCGTGCTGTTGCGCACGTCGATGTACGGAAAGGTATGGGCGCCGCACTGGTCGCCGATGAGCATCGAGTCGCATTGCGAGTAGTTCCGCGCGCCGGTGGCGCTCTTCATGATCTTCACCAGGCCCCGATAGGTGTTCTGCCCGTGGCCCGCCGAGATGCCCTTCGACACGATGGTGCTCTTCGTGTTCTTGCCGATGTGGATCATCTTGGTGCCGGTGTCCGCCTGCTGGAAGTTGTTGGTGAGTGCTACCGAGTAGAACTCGCCGATCGAATTGTCGCCCTGCAAGATGACGCTGGGGTACTTCCAGGTGATGGCCGATCCGGTTTCGACCTGGGTCCAGGAAATCTTCGAGTTGGGTCCGCGGCAGGCGCCGCGCTTGGTGACAAAGTTGTAAATGCCGCCGACGCCGTTCTCGTCGCCCGCGTACCAGTTCTGCATGGTCGAATACTTGATGTCGGCGTTGTCCAGTGCGACCAGCTCGACCACCGCCGCGTGCAACTGGTGGGTGCTGAACGCGGGGGCGGTGCAGCCTTCCAGATACGACACCGACGCGCCCTCTTCGGCCACGATCAGCGTGCGTTCGAACTGGCCCGACTCCTCGGTGTTGATGCGGAAGTAGGTCGACAGATCCATCGGGCACTTCACACCTTTGGGGATGAAGCAGAACGAGCCGTCGGTGAACACTGCCGAGTTGAGCGCAGCGTAGTAGTTGTCCCCCTTGGGCACGACCGATCCGAGGTAATTCTGCACCAGCGCCGGGTGTTCATGCACGGCTTCGGACATCGAGCAGAAGATGACGTCGACCTCGGCCAGCTTGTGTTTGTAGGTGGTGGCCACCGAGACGCTGTCGAAGATCACGTCCACCGCCACGCCGGCCAGTGCCATGCGCTCGTGCAAGGGCACGCCGAGCTTCTCGAAGGTGCGCAGCAACTCCGGGTCGACCTCGTCGATGCTCTTGAGCTTGGCTTTTTGCTTGGGCGCGGCGTAGTAGCTGATGGCCTGGAAATCGATCCTCGGGTGGTGCAGGTTGGGCCACGCCGGCTCCTGCATCTTCAGCCAGGTGCGGTAAGCCCCGAGTC
>JAYTEN010000059.1:0-2143 GCA_043735145.1 Gemmatimonadota bacterium
GCCCATGGCGCCTTCGCGCAGCATCGACGTGGCGGCGGTACGGGCCTCGGTCTTGGTGCGGCAGACGACGGCGCCCTTGCCCCCCGCGAGGCCGGAGGCCTTCACGACCAGGGGTTCCTGCTGGCTGCCGATGTAGCGCAGCGCGGTCGAGAGGTCGGAGAAGCACTGTGACGAAGCGGTGGGAATGCCCGCCTTGTTCATCAGCTCCTTGGCGAATGCCTTGGACGACTCGATGCGGGCGGCGGCGGCCGACGGGCCGAAGACCGGGATACCGGCCTTGGTCAGCTTGTCGGCGAGGCCCAGCGCGAGCGGCGACTCGGGACCGACGACGACGAGGTCCACGCGCTTGTCCTTCGCGGCGGCGACGACGGCCTCGATGTCGGTGACGGATCCCGGGATGTTGGTGGCGAGCTTTGCGGTTCCGGCGTTGCCGGGAAAGCAGAAGAACGATCCATCGGGGGCATCGCGGTGCAGCGCCCAGAGGAGGGCATGCTCGCGGCCTCCGCCCCCGACGATCAGTACTCTCACCGGCTGCCGCTTCCGCGGAAGGCGCTGCTGAATGCGTCCCTCGCTTTGCGGGCGACGTCGGCCACCGAGTCCACGGTGCTCTTCATCTGCTCGCCGTAGTACTTGCTGGCTTCCGCGAAGTCGTCCGCGATGGGCCGGTTGTCATCCGCCGTGCCGCGACGCGGGTATTCGCCGCGCAGGATTCTGTCGTAATCGCCGCGCTCGACCCACCGCTGCAGCTCGGCGGCGCGCAGCGTATTGAATGGGTGGGTGGTCCAGAGCGTATTGAACACCTTGGCGATGGCGTCTGCGGCGTCGCCGCCTTCCTCATATTCGCGCGCCTGCGTCATGAAGGCGTCGAGGTCCATCTGATCGAGCGAGTTGCCGCCCGCCATCTTCATGAACATGCGCATCGACGAGAGCGGGTCCTGGCTCGCGAGCAGCCCGGCGCGGTCGCAGGAGATTTCGCTCTTGCGGTACCACTCGAGCAGCGCGATCTGGATCGGTAGCAGCGCGACGCCGGCCAGGAAGGGCAGGCCGCGCAGCCCGACCGTCAGGAGGATGACGAGGATGGTGCGGTACAGCGCGTGCCCGCTCATCACGTGGCCGAGCTCGTGGCCGATGATGGTGTGCAGCTCCTCGTCGTCCAGCATCTTCACGGCGGCCGAGTTCAGGACGATGAACGGCTTGTCCATGCCGTAGGCGCCGGCGTTGAAGAAGGGCGACTGGGTGATGAACAGCTCCGGCCGCGGCTCCCAGTCGAGCGTGGCCAGGACGTCATTGTACGCGGCGTGCACCTTGGGGAACTGGGTCGGCCCGACGCGCACGGCGTTGGCCTGGAAGAGCAGGCGGATGCCACGCTCGCCGAAGAAGCCGTAGACCTTGCGGATGACTTCGTCGACGCCCGGAATGGAGCGCAGGGCGTTCAACGCCGCGCGGTCGGCCGGATGCTCCCAGGCGCGGGGCGAGATCTGCGTAAGCACGGTGCGCGGCCGGCGCGAAGGAAGGCCGCTTGCGGCGTCAGTCATACGTTCTCCCGTTGAAGGCTACCCAACTCAACGCGGGTGCCAGGGGGAAGTTTCAGCTCAGCGCCCGGTCCAGATCGGCGATCAGGTCGTCGATATCCTCGACCCCGACCGACAGCCGGACCAGCCCGTCCGTGAGACCCATCGCCTGCCGCATGGCGGTCGGCACCGCGGCGTGCGTCATCGTTGCCGGATGCCCGATGAGGCTCTCGACCCCGCCGAGTGATTCCGCGAGCAGGAACAGTTTCGTGCGGCTCACCAGCCGGGTTGCGCGCTCCAGGGTCCCGAGCTCGATCGACAGCATGCCGCCGAACCCCGACATCTGGCGGCAGGCGAGATCGTGCTGCGGGTGCGACGGCAATCCCGGATAGAACACCTGCTGCACGCGCGGGTCGGACTCCAGCCACTGGGCGATGCGCCGGCCGTTGCTGTCGTGCGCCTTCATGCGCAGCGTCAACGTCTTGAGCCCGCGCAGCGCGAGCCACGCGTCCATCGGCCCGGGTACCGCGCCCACCGACTTCTGGATGAACTGGACCTGCGCGGCGAGCTCGTCGTCGTTCATGACGGCGATGCCGCCGACCATGTCGGAGTGGCCGTTCAGATACTTCGTC
>JAYTEN010000060.1:0-8018 GCA_043735145.1 Gemmatimonadota bacterium
CGTGCTGGTCGATCAGCTTGGCGATCCGCGCGGTGAGCACGCGGGTCTTGCCGGAGCCCGCGCCCGCGAGCACCAGGATCGGACCGGTCACGTGATCGACCGCGGAGCGCTGGGCGTCGTTGAGCGCGATGCTCATGTCTGCCCCGGGCGGCGCGGCAGCCGCAGCACGAATCGCGCGCCCGCGGACGATGGCTCGATGGTGATCCGGCCGCGAAAGCCTTCCTCCACGATGCGGCGCGTCAGCGAGAGGCCGAGTCCCCAGCCGCCGGTCTTGGTGCTCACCCCGGGCTCGAAGACGCTTCCGGCAATGGGCTGGGGCACGCCGGGCCCGTCGTCCTCGACCGCGAGCACGACCCACTCCGGCTCGTCGGACACGATGAGGCGGATCTCGCCGCTGCGGCCCTTCAGCGCGTCCACGGCATTCTTCACCAGCGCTTCGAGCGCCCACTCGAGCAGCAGCGGGTCGCCGTCCACTTCGGGCGCGTGGCTCGTCACGGTGACGACGATCTGCACCGTGTTGGCGAGCCGCGGCATGCGGGGCCGGAAGTAGGCCGCGGCCGCGGCGGCGAGCGCCGACACATCCACCCGCTCCTGGCGCGGCGGCTGGCCGATGCGCTCGAAGCGGCGCGACACCCGGTCGAGGCGCCGGTAATCGGCCGCGATGTGCTCGGCGACCTCGCGCGTGGCGGCGTCCTCGCTGCTGCGCAGGCTCTCGATCCATCCGGCGAGTGACGTCAGCGGCGTGCCGAGCTGGTGCGCCGATTCGCGCGCCATCGCCACGAACACGCGGTCCTGGCTCGCGCGCACATCGGCGCGCCGGGCCAGCACGCCGGCGCCGAGGAGCAGCAGCAGCGACCCGACCATGAATCCCAGGATCCAGCGCAGCGTGCGCCGGACCGGCGGCGCCCCGAAGTGCACCGTCCCGACGGTGGGCTCGACGATGGGCGAATTCTGCGCGTCGAGTCCCGCCACGAATTCGGACATCTCGGGCGAGTCGAGTTTGATCGACCGCGGCAGGTTCGCCGTATCGGTCGCGGCACCCGCGCGATTGGTGATGACGATGGGAATGCCCTCGCGCCGGATCTCGCGCATCTGGTCGAGCAGCGCCTCCGTCGCCGCGCCTTCGGCGGTGCTGGTCTGGGCGCGAAACACGCGGGCATAGGACGCCGACGCGCGGCGCGAGTCGTTCGTGAGGTGGCGCGCAACGAGCCAGGCAAAGACGACGATGAAAACGGAGGCGATGCCTAGCAGGACCCACAGCGTGATGGGCCGCCGGGCCGTCGAACGGGCGAGGTCACGCACGGCCGGGGCCGATGCGGTCCACGCCCATCCAGGGCCGCAGCACTTCAGGCACCACCACCGAGCCGTCGGCCTGCTGGCCGTTCTCGATGACCGCGATGAGCACGCGCGCCAGGCCGAGTTGGGAGCCGTTGAGGGTGTGGACAAATTCCGGCTTGGCGCCCTTCTCCCGGCGGAAACGGATGTCGAGCCGGCGCGCCTGGTAATCGGTGAAGGTCGAGCAGCTCGACACCTCGAGCCACCTCGCCACGCCGGGCGCCCAGACCTCGATGTCGTAGGTCCGGTGCGCGGCAAAGCTGAAGTCGCCGGCCGCGAGCCGCAGCACGCGGTACGCCAGGCCGAGGCGCTGGAGGGCGATCTCGGCGTGGCCCGTGAGCGTGGCGAGCGCCGCCTCCGATGCCTCGGGGGCGGTGAGCCAGACGAGCTCGACCTTGTCGAACTGATGCACGCGCAGGATGCCGCGCGTGTCCTTGCCGGCCGAGCCGGCCTCGCGCCGGAAGCAGGGCGTGTACGCGCAGTAGCGCAGCGGCAGCTGCTCGAAGGCGAGGATCTCGCCGCGGTGCATGTTGGTCACCGGGACTTCGGCCGTCGGCACCAGGAAGAGATCGTCGGAGGTGCGGTACAGGTCTTCCTCGAACTTGGGCAGCTGGCCGGTGCCCGTCATCGATTCGCGGGTGACCAGCAGCGGCGGCGCGACCTCGGTGTAGCCATGCTCGCTCGACGCGGCGTCGAGCAGCCACTGGATCAGCGCGCGCTCGAGCCGCGCGCCCAGGCCGGTAAAGAGCGGGAATCCCGAGCCGGCGATCTTCGCGCCGCGCTCGAGGTCGATGAGGCCGAGCGCCGCGGCGGTGTCCCAGTGCGGCTGGTGCCACGGCTGGAGGACCGCCGGCGTGCCGATGCTGCGCACGATCTCGTGCGCCTCCTCGCCCCCATCGGCGATGTCATCGGCAGGAAGGTTCGGGATGTGGAGCAGTTGGGCGTGGAACTCGGCGTCGATGCCTTCGGCGTCCTTCGAGGCCGCCTTGGCCTGGTCCGAGAGCGTGGCCATTTGGGCCATCAGCGCGGCGGCATCGCCGCCCGCTTTCTTCAGTTCGCCCACCTTGCGGCTGCCGGCGTTGAGCCGCGCCTTGAGCTCGTCGCCCTCGCCGATGGCCTTGCGGCGCCGCTCGGCCAGGTCGCGCAGCGCGTCGAGGAGCGGGGCGAGTCCGGCGTCACGGCGCAACAGCCTCTGGCGGGCCGCCGCGTACGCCTCGGCGTCGCGGAAGACGCGCGGATCGATCACAGGCTAGATAGTGGGAATGCCGCTGCCGAGACTGCGATAGCCGCAGTTGGTGTCGATGATCACGATGAACACCGCACTACGGGTGGCCAGGTCGATCGACTGCACGTACAGCTTGGCGTAGCGTGGCCGCACGTAGTTGAAATTGCAGGTCTGCAGCCGGGAGGCCGCGAGGATGGTGTCGCCGGCCCGGACCTTGGTCGGCTTCAGCTTCTCGTAGCCTTCGGTCGGCGCGACTTTCACCGAGTCGAACCCGATCGGGGTGTACTGGAGCCCGCCGTCCACCGCGAAGCCCATGTAGCCGCGCGGGAGCAGGACGGCGACGGTGTCGCCCGCGGTGCCGACGCCGAAGGCCGAGTCGACGCCGATATCGAACCCGAAATCGAAGTCGTTGGTGCGGAACACCTGCACCTCGGCCAGCGACGTCATGTTGTAGGCCGAGGGCGTGCCGACGGGCGTCGCCGTGAGGGCGTACAGGGTGATCTGCTGCTGCGCGATAGGCACGCTCGCGGGCGGCAGCGTGAGACCGTCGCCGCAGCCGGCCAGGAGGCCGAGCAGGCAGAGCATTCCCCAGCCGGAGGGTCGGGACCTTCGCGAGATGTCAGACATGGCGCAAGACGCGAAGAATAGACGAGTTATGGCAGCCGTGCAACGGCCCAATCGTGCTTGACACTGGCCCCCGCGCGGCCTACAGTGCAGCGGCTTCCACAACCTTCCAAGGATGAACGTTCATGGCCACGATTCGCGACGTCGTTGATGCCCTGGCACGCCGCGACGGTGTCGAGGCCGTCATCATCCTGGGGAACGATGGGCTCCCCATCGCCAGCCACATCGGCAACGGGGCCGACGCCGAAGTGCTCTCCGCCCTCGTACCCAACGTGGTGCAGGCCACCGAGCAGCTCGGCCATCATGCCGGGCGCGGCAACATGACGACCGGCGTGGTCGAATTCGAGACCGGCATGGCCGTGGTTGCCAATCTCTCCGCCGACGCGAAGCTCCTGGTCATGCTTCGCGCGCGTTCCAACATCGGCCCCCTGCTCTACGATCTGAACCGCCACCGCGCGGAGATCGCCGGACTGCTCTAGGTGGCCGGGCCCGCCCACCATCTGCTCGTCATCGACGACGAACCCCATATCGGCCGCATCGTGCGCATGCAGTTCGAGCGCGGGCCGTACCGGGTGTCGCTCGCGCACGACGGCAGCGCCGGCCTCGACTTTCTTGCCGCCAATCCCGACGTGGACTGCATCCTCGTGGACCTGAACATGCCCGGCATGTCGGGCATCGACTTCCTGCGCGCCGCACGCGCGCAGGACGCCTACGCGAAGATCCCGATGCTCGTCCTGACGGCCGCGGGCCAGATCGGCCAGGTGGAGGAAGCGCGGGACCTGGGTGCCGCCGCCATCATCACCAAGCCGTTCTCGCCGAAGAAACTGTATCGGCAGGTCTGCGGGCTCATGGGCGAGGATCCCGCCGCCGAGATCGGTGGGGAGAGCTAGTGCGCTGGGCCGTGGTGCTCTCGGGCGGCGTGGGTTCGCGCTTCTGGCCGCTGTCGGCCGCTTCGCGGCCCAAGCAGCTGCTGCCGCTGGCCGGCGACGAGCCGCTGCTGGTGGATTCGGTGCGGCGCATCCTGCCGCTGGTGCCCGCCGAGCGGGTGCTGATCGTCACGTCGGGCGCGCTGCTGTCCGCGACGCGGGCGGCGCTGCCGACGATCCCCGCCGCCAACGTGCTGGCCGAGCCGTCGGCCGCATCGACCGCCCCGGCCCTCGCCTGGGCCACGACGCACGCGGCCCGTTCCGATGCCGATGCGTCGGTGCTCTCGCTGCACGCCGACTGGACGGTCGGCGATCCCGACGGATTCCGCGACGCGGCGGCGCGCGCGATCAGCCTCGCGGAAACGGAAGACGTGCTGGTGACCGTCGGCGCCACACCCACGCGACCCGAGACCGGCTACGGGTATGTCGTGCCGGGCGCTGCCCTGGGCAGCGGCCGCCGCATCACGCGCTTCGTCGAGAAACCGTCGCCCGACGCCGCGCGCGCCCTGATCGCCGAAGGAGCGCTCTGGAACACGGGCCTCTTCGCCTGGACGGCGAAGCGCCTGCGGGCGGAGTTGATGGCCCACACCCCCGAGATCGTCCCGGCGCTGCCGCACTTTGACGCCGGCGACGCCGTCGCGGCGTTCCGCAGCCTCACCCGGGTGAGCATCGACGTCGGCGTCTTCGAGCGCACCGCGCGAGGCGCGGTGGTCGAAGGCAGCTTTCAGTGGGACGACGTCGGTTCATGGCCGGCGCTGCGCCGCGTGCGCGGCACCGACGCCGACGGCAACGTGGTCGTTGGCGACGCGCACCTCGTGGACGTGAGGAACAGCGTCGTGTGGAGCGACGAGGGCACGACGGTTGTCTACGGGCTCGATGACGTCGTCGTCGTGCGCGCCCGCGGACTCACCCTGGTGACCAGCGCCGTGAAGGCACCCGACCTCAAGAAGCTGCTCGACCGGCTGCCGCCGGAACTCGCGGGAGAACGCGGCGCGTGAGCCTTCCGATCTATCTATACGACGACCCCGAGGACGTTCCGCGCTTTCTGCCCTTCACCCAGTCACGACCGATCGGCGAGCTGCGCTACGGTGCGCACCTCCTGCGCGAACGGGTGGCCCGCAATTTCGGCCCGGTCGCGGCGCACCTCGCGGCGGCGCACCTGCGCGGCTTCGTGGAGCCCGACGCGCCGGCGGTCAACGCGCCACTCGAGAATGACGGGCCCGCCGTGTTTCTCCGCTCGTCGTTCGTCCTCGGCGCCGACCAGGACTTCGCCGTCGGCACGGTCCCGGGCTTGAAGACCTCCGACGGAGCGCTGGCCATCCGCTTCACCGACGAGACCGACAACCTCATCGGCGCCCTGATGCGCGCCAGCGACTGGGAAGGCCCCGAGAGCATTCCCACCGCGGGCGCCTCGATGGCGCTGCGCGGCAAGCTCCTCGACGGCGCCTGGCAGATCATCGCCGACCTGACGAGTGCGCTGCGCATCGATATCGACCTCGAGCTCGATCGGCACGGCGCCGGCACCGTCCCGGCGGGCTGCACCGTTCTGGGCGACCCGGCGGATCTGCTGATTGAAGCGGGCGCGCAGGTCGAGCCGATGGTCGTCTTCGACACCCGCAACGGACCGATCTGGATCCAGCCGGGCGCGGAGCTGCGCACGTTCGCGCGCCTCGCCGGCCCGCTCGTCGTCGGGCGGCACACGCGCGTCGTCGGCGGCCAGCTGCGCGAATCGAGCATCGGCCCGCGCTGCGTGGTGCACGGTGAAGTGTCCAACTCGATTTTCCTCGGCTACGCCAACAAGTCGCACGACGGCTTCCTGGGGCACTCCATCGTCGGCCGCTGGGCCAACCTGGGGGCGGGCACCATCACCTCGAACCTGAAGAACACGTACGGCATCATCCGCCTGTCGCTGGGCGACCAGCGCATCGAGACGGGGATGCAATTTCTAGGCTCGCTGATCGGCGATCACGTCAAGACCGCGATCGGCACCATGCTGCCCACCGGTTGCGTCATCGGCACCGGCGCGAACCTGTTCGGCACCCGGCGCCCCGAGTCCTCGGTGCCGCCGTTTGCGTGGGGCACCGACGAGCCGGGCCGGATCCTCGCCTGCCGCATGTTCATCCAGACCGCGTCCAAGGTTCTGCCCCGCCGGGACGTGGTATTCGATGATGCGGTCCGCCGCTACCTGGAGTCAGTCTGGCGCCACAGCACGGGACAGTCATGCGAGTGACGGTGCTGGGTTCCGGAAGCCGCGGCAACGCGGTGCTGGTCGAGTCGGGGGACGGCGCGATCCTGGTGGACGCGGGGTTCAGCCTGAAGGAAATCACGCGGCGTTGCGCGCGCGCCGGACGCGACCCCGCGCGCATCCGCGCGATCGTCCTCACGCACGAACACGGCGATCACAGCCGCGGCGCCGCCATCGCGTCGCAGGCCTGGGCGGTGCCGATCGCCGGCAGCCCCGGCACCCTCCAGGCGCTCGATCACGTTATCCGCCCCGACACCCCGCAGATCCCGCTCGCGGCGGCGCGGGGAATCCGCCTCGGCGGCTTTACCATCACCGCCTACCCCACCCCCCACGACGCCTGCGAGCCGGTGGTGCTGGTGGCCGAGGACCACGAGGGGCGCCGCATCGGCGTCGCCTGCGACGTCGGCTCGCCGAGCACCGCGCTGCGGCACGCCATCCGCGGCCTCGACGCGCTGATCATCGAGTCGAATCACGACGAAGTGATGCTGCGCGCAAGCGACTACCCGGCCAGCGTGCGGGCCCGTATCGCCGGCCGCGCGGGGCACCTGAGCAACGCCGAGGCCGCGCGACTGATCGCCGACGCGGCGCACCGCGGGCTCAGCCTGGTGATCCTGGCGCACCTGTCGGAGCGCTGCAACCGCGCCGAGCTCGCCCTGGAGACGACGCGGGCTGCCTTGCGAGGGACGGGCTTTGCCGGGACGGTGCTGGTAGCGGGCCAGGACGACCCGACCGACTGCATCGAGGTGGGAACCTCGATGGCGCAGTATTCGCTACCCTTGGGAAGGTGAAGAAGGTGAAGAAGGTGAAGAAGGTGAAGGAGGGGCCTTTCTTCACTTTCTTCACCTTCTTCACCTTCCCCACCTTCTTCACCTTCTCCTTCAATTCACATTCACAACCTCAACCAGAAACACCAGCGTCGCGCCGCCCGGAATCGGACCCCCTCCGCGCGCGCCGTAGCCCAGCGAGGGCGGGATGATCAACTGCCGCTTGCCGCCGACGCGCATGCCGTTCACGCCTTCATCCCACCCCGCGATGACGCGGTGCGCGCCGACCTGGAACCGCAGCGGCTCGTCGTTGGGGCCGTTGGCATCGAAGATGGTCCCGTCCAGCAGTTGCCCCACGTAATGGACGCGCACCCACGCGCCCGGAGTCACCAGCGCGCCGCGGCCGACGACGAGGTCGCGGAACTGGAGCCCGCTGCCGGTGCGCAGCATCAGGGACGAATCGAGGGGCGCCGCTTCCATGCCGTGCGCGGCGGGATTGGCCGGCGCCGGGCTCGACGCGGGCGCCCCCGCGCCGTGGCTGCATGCCGCGGCCGCCAGCAGCAGGGCCGCGAGCGGGACGCGCGTCGTCACTGGGCGCTGACGAGCTCGATGGTGAACACGAGCGTCGCGTTAGGCGGCACCGGGCCGTTGCCGTTCGTGCCGTAGGCGAGCGCGGGCGGCAACACGACCATCCGCTTGCCGCCGACCTTCATCCCCGTCACGCCTTCGTCGAAGCCGGCGATCATCTCGTGGGCGGCGAGGTGGAAGGCCATCGGCGGGGTGCTGCCGACATTGGCGTCGAACTGGCGGCCGTCCATCAGTGTGCCCACGTAGTGGACCCTGACGAGCTGGCCGGCGCGCGCCGCGGGCCCGGTGCCCACGGTGATGTCCTTGACGAA
>JAYTEN010000061.1:0-22217 GCA_043735145.1 Gemmatimonadota bacterium
CGGTGTTACGAGTCTTTCGACCGCGTGCGGCTGACGCCGGTGACGATGCCGATGCCGACCAGGATGACGCAGGTGATCATCACCCACGTCAGCGGAACGTGCGCGGCAATCAGGCCCCACGCCACGCCGCCGACGACTACGATGAACCCGATGATGTAGAGCGCGAATGACATGCCGGGATCTCCTTCTTGACGCGTGAAGCTGCCAGCCATCCCTTTGAGTATACCCGCCTGAGCGCACCGGCGACGACCGGGGAGTTTCCATGGAGCGACGCGATTTTCAGTGCCGATGATCCCGCAGACTCGTTGACCGGAACCGCCACGCTCTGCCCGACCTGCGGCACGCCGATTCCCGCCGGGGCGCTCTTCTGTCTCCAGTGCGGTGCCTCGTCGCCGACGGAGATCGCGAGCATCGAGCGCGAGGTCGCGCGCGTCTCCGCGGGCGCGATGAACATTCCGGCGCGCCTGGCCGTGGTGCAGGCGGCCCTCGGCGCCGCTTACCGGGTGGAGGGACTGCTGGGCCGGGGCGGCTTCGGCGAAGTCTGGTCGGTCGCCGACCTCGAGCTCGGCCGAACGGTGGCGGTGAAGGTGCTGCGGTCGGAGCTGTACGCCGAGCCGGCGTATCGCGAGCGCTTCCGCCGGGAGGCACGGGCGATCGCGCGACTGCGGCATCCGGGCATCGTTCCCATCTACCACGTCGGGGAATCAAGCGGGCTCGCGTATTTCGTGATGCCCCTGATCGAGGGCACCACCCTCAAGGCCGAGCTGCTGCGGCCCGGCGGCATCACCGCCGAGGAGTCGGTGCGCGTCCTGCTGGAGGCCGTGGCGGCGCTGCGCGCGGCCCACGCGAGCGGCGTGATCCACCGCGACCTGAAGCCCGAGAACATCATGCTCGAGGGCCCCCAGCGCCGGGTGCTGCTGATGGATTTCGGCGTCGCCAAGATGGACGAGCCCGACCGCGACGGGCTGACCGAGGACGACACCGTCCTCGGCTCGCCCGAATACATGAGCCCGGAACAGGCGACGGGCCGCGTTCTGGACGCCCGCACCGACATCTATTCGTTAGGTGTCGTCGCGTACCGGATGCTGGCGGGGCGGCTCCCCTTCAACGCCGAAACGCCGCGCGAGGTGCTGGCCCACCACGTCCTCAGCACGCCCGACCCCATCGACGCGCACGTGCGCCTGCCCGCGACGCTGTCGGCGACGGTCATGCGCTGCCTCGCCAAGAGTCCCGCCGACCGCTGGTCGTCGGCCGACGCGTTGCTGGCGGCACTGTCGGCCAGGGAGCTGCGCCGCTCGCTGCCGGACGCCGGGGCGGCCGATCGGCGCGAGCTCGCGGCGCCGGCCGGCCTGATCCCGGTTCCGGCGGCCCTGCCGCGGCGCTGGCGCCGCGGCCTGCCGGTCGCCATCGCCCTGGGCGTGCTGCTGGTGCTGGCATCGCCCTGGCCGATCGCGCGCTGGCGGGCGCAGCGGCGCGGTGCCGGCGTAACCGCGGAGATCGAGCGGGTACGCCGGGAAAGCGCCGACAGCATCCGCGCCCTCGGTCGTGCGTTCGTCGCGGGATCGCTCTCCGGCGCGGCGTATGCGGTGGGCCGCCAGGAGCTGCTCCTCGCCGTCGATGAACGGGTCGAGGCGTCGTACGGCGCGGCGCTCGACGATTCGTCGGCGTGGCGGCCCCTCACGCGACGGGCCGTGCACGCCTCGGCGGCGGGTCTTGCGGCGGCCGGGCCCGTGGCCGAGTCTCTCGCGCTGCGGCCCAGCGACGTCATCGGTTGCCGCCTGCGTAACACGGGCGACACGATCGAGGCGCGCGACGATGTTGCCGGCGACAACTGCTGGTTCCAGGCCAGCGCGCCGCGCCAGCTCGCCTCGCCGGTCGAGTATTTCATGACCTTCCGCGCCGTTCCCCACGCCGGGCCGGATGCGGGCGTCGGGCTGGCGTGGTGCCGGAGCGACGCCGATTGCCGGGTGATATTTCTGTGGGCGGCGAGCCCGATGGTCTGGGGCGCGCATCGCCCGCACAGCGGGCTCACCACGCTCCAGCTCGGAGCCGGCGCGCGGCTCGAGCCGGGCCGGCACGAGCTGAGGGTGCGCTTCCAGGACAGTGTCCTGCGCGTCTGGTTCGACGGCGGGCTGGTGCTCCGGCGGCCCACCACCGCGGAAGCGGTGTATCTGGAGCGTTCGGGATCGGTGCACCTGGTGGTGCAGAATTCCTCGGTGACGCTGGTGGGCCCGTGGGCTGTCGGCGCGGTCGGCACCGGCGGCCCGTAGGGGCAGCCCGGACAACCGGGTGAACGTCGCCCTGCGGGTCAAGCTCTGCGCCGGTGTGGGATTAGCCTCACACGCGCGGGCCCGGTTTACGCCTCGCCTTCCGCCGCAAACACCGATGATCCGCCGAGCCCCGGCAGCCGACCTTTGTCTCCATGGCAACGGCACGGCTTCCCCGCACGCTCGCACTGATGACGATCCTGGTCCTGGCTCCCTGCCTGGTCCGGAGCGCCACGGCGCAGGCGATCCGCGTGGGTGCCTTTGTCTCGCAACCGACGGGCACCGTGGTCCCCCATAACGACTCCGAGATCGCCGCACCAACGACTGACATGCAGCGGGTCCGTATCGACGGAGTGGGGGGCCTCGATGTCCATGCGGGGCCCGGCGCGGTAGTTCGGGTACAGGGCGGCAGGGCGGAAGGGCGGAAGGGCGGTATTCCAGTTCAGCCAGTCGCTCCGTCCGAGTCGCACGCCGGCTACGAAGACCGTACCGCCGTACCGCCGTACCGACCGGATCACGATCGAGTTCGTCGGGAACTGACCTCCGTACTGGACAGGCACCGTCCCTTCCCGCAGTATCCCGCCATGACATTCCGATCCGCCGTTCTCGCCGTTCTCGCCCTGGTCCTTGCGCCGCCCGCCTTCGCGCAGGGGACCCTGACGCGCGACGAGCGCCGCATGACCCGGTCTGTTGACGCGGGCGTCTCCGATGCGCTCGCGCTCCTCGAGCGCGTCGTCAATATCAACAGCGGCACGATGAACCTCGCGGGTGTGCGAGCGGCGGGAACGGCGTTCGCATCCGAATTCGAGCGCCTCGGCTTCACGACGCGCTGGTCGGAGGGCGCCGAATGGGCACGCGCGGGTCATCTCATCGCCGAATGGCGCGGCAACGGGCGCGGACCGAAGATCCTCTTCATCGGCCATCTCGACACCGTCTTTGAGAACGACAGCCCCTTTCAGCGCTGGCAGCGTGTCAACGATTCGACGGCGACGGGGCCGGGCTCCACCGACATGAAGGGCGGGGACGTCGTCATGCTGCTCGCGCTCCGGGCGCTGAAGGCGGCCGGCCTGCTCGACCAGCTACAGATCACCGTCTATCTCGGCGGTGATGAAGAGAATGCCGGCGCCTTCCCGCTCTCGCGCCGCGATCTCGTGGCCGCCGCCGACTGGGCCGATATCGCGATCGGCTTCGAGGACGCCGCCGGCGATCCGCGGACCGCCGTCGTCGGGCGGCGCAGCTCGGGCAACTGGCTGCTGCGGACCGCGGGCCATGCCGCGCACTCGTCGCAGATTTTTTGCGACGGGGTGGGGAGCGGCGCGATCTTCGAGGCCGCGCGCATCCTGGCGCAGTTCCACGACTCGCTCGCGGGTGAGCCGAACCTGACCTTCAATCCCGGCACCATCCTCGGCGGGTCGGCGGTGACCTTCGACGTGGACCAGAGCCGCGGCACCGCGTTCGGGAAAACCAACGTCGTCGCCGAAAGCGCGGCCGTGGCCGGCGACCTGAGGGCGCTGACGCCGGAGCAGATCGCGCACGCGCAGGACGTGATGCAGCGCATCGTGGCACGGCACTACGCCGGCACCGATGCCACCATCACGTTCGAGAACCGCTACCCGCCCCTGGCTCCTACCGACGGCAATCGCCGCCTGCTTGCGCTGCTCGACGCCGCCAGCCGTGACCTTGGCCAGGGCGCGGTGACGGCGGTGGATCCGGCACGTGCCGGCGCGGCCGACATTTCGTTCGTCGCCGGACATGTGGACATGGCGATGGACGGCATAGGCCTGATGGGCAGCGGCGGACATACGGTGCGGGAAACGGCGAACCTGCGGACGTTGCCCCTGCAGGCGAAGCGCGTGGCGGTGATGCTGGCGAGACTGGCGATGCGGACTGGAATCTAGATTCTAGATTCTAGATTCTAGACTCTAGATTCTAGACTCCCGGTTCATGTTCAATGCACACCCACGTACTTCTTGAACCGCTCCACCATCGTGACCCCGCCGGCATAGTGGTTTCGCGTCGCGATCCGGCTCAGCTGCGCCAGCCGGTCGGAGGGTCGGGGATGGGTCGCGAACAGCTCGGCGGCCGGCCCCTCGCCCGCATGGCTGCCTAACCGCATCACGAAGGCCGGCAGGCCCGAGAAGTCGTAGCCCACCGACGCCGCGTATTCCATGCCCAGGCTGTCGGCCTCGAGCTCGTCCCCGCGCGACAGCCCGGTGAAGAGCACGTTGGCGCCCGCCCCCACGACCTGGTCAAGGACCGCGCCGGAGACATTCACCTGGTCGCGCACCGCGCGCATCGTGTCCGACTTCCTGATCGACTCGATCACGTGCCGCCGGTTCACGTGCGCGACCTCGTGACCCAGCACGCCCGCGAGCACGGCCTCATTCTCCATCAGGTTCAGCGCCCCACGGGTGATGAAGATGTACCCGCCCGGCGCCGCGAAGGCGTTGATGTCGGTGGTCTCCAGCACCGCGAACCGGTAGGCGACGTCGTCGCGCGGATACTCGCTCGCCACCGCCAGGCCGACGAGGTTCACATAGCGCGTCAGCGCGGTGTCACCGCTCACCGGATAACGCCCCGCCACGGTCGCCGCGATCCCCCGGCCGATCTCGATTTCCTTCTCGGTGCTGATCGGCAGCAGCGTCCGCCCCACCGCCGCGGCACTCTGCGCCGCGCGGCGCAGGCGCTCGCCGATGCTCTGGGCGTGAAGGTCGCGGGCCAGCAGCAGGCCGGCGCCCACGCACGCCGCACCACGCACCATGCGCCACGCACCCTTCTTCATGGCGTCGAGTCCCGGTACGCACCGAGTTTCCCGCCGCGCAGGAACTCCTCCAGCGCGAGGCTGCCCACCGCGAAGGTCTCCATCCGCTTGATCGCGCTCGAGTCGGGGGTGACCGGCACCGAGCCCTTCGGCGTGTTCACGCGATCGACACCGCGCGCGCCCGCCGTCGCCACCACGCCCGCGTTCCGCTGGTCGCCCACCCGGCTGATGTTGCTCGCCAGCAGGTTGCGCGACGCCGTGGCGCGGCCGGGATTCAGCAGCGCCTCGTTGAAGGCGCCACGCACCGCTCGCCGGTAGATCACCCGCGCGATCGCGCTCCGGGCGTCGCGCTGCACGATGCGTCCGCTCGCGGCGCCACCGCGCCGACCCGTGGCGTCGAACGCCGCCGCCACCGCGCGCGCCAGCGAATCGCGGCCGAGGGCGTGCTGGTCGAGGGGCGTGGAGCCGATCTGCGTGAGGACGACGACGCTGCGCGCCTCGCCGATGAGGACGTCCGGCTGGTCGGCGAACGACTGGCCGTTGGCGCTGCGACGGATTTCGGCGCGCCACTTCGGCGGCTTCGAGAAGTAGTCGACGCGCGCCAGCAGGGCGAGCGACTCGGCGGGCGCGGTGGCGATGTGGCCGCCGACCCAGCGTCCGGGAACGTAGACGGCGTCGGACCACTGTGATTGCTGCGCGCGCGCGGTGCCCGCCAGCGCCACCAGCATCAGCAGCGTCACCACGGTGCGGCGGCCGAGCAGCTCGAAGATCGGCAACGGGTGCTCCTTTCCCTTGACCTTCACGTCACCCAGCGGCCGCACGTCGAAGCGGTCGCCGAGTTTTACGCGCGCATGGTCACTGATGATGATGGTCGTGCCGAAGTCCTTGTTCAAGCCTTCGAGCCGGGACGCCAGGTTCACGCCGTCTCCGATGACCGTGTAATCGAGCTTGTGCTCCAGGGACCCGATGTTTCCTACCACGACCTCGGCGGTATTGATCCCGATGCCGATGCGGATATCGGGCTTTCCCTGGGCCACCCAGCGCCGCGCCAGCTCGGCCGTGGCGTCGCGCATCGCGAGGGCGCAGTCGGCCGCGCGGTCGGCGTGGTCGGCGTGCTTCACCGGCTCGCCCCAGAAGGCCATGACTGCGTCGCCGATGAACTTGTCGAGTGTTCCCCCCGACTGCTTCACGATCGCCGCCATGCTGGTGAGGTACTCGTTGAGGAATTCGATGACCTGGTGCGGCTCCATCTTCTCGGAGATGGTGGTGAAGCCGCGGATGTCGCTGAACAGGATGCTCAGCTCGGCGCGCTCGCCGCCCAGGTTGATGGCACGCGGATTCTCGGCAAGGCGCGCGACATACTCGGGCGCGACGTACTTCGAGAACATCTCGCGGATCTGCCGCTTGCGCCGTCCTTCGGTCACGTAGTTCAGCGACATGCCGCCCGTGAAGGTGAGGACCACGGCGATCATCGGCGCCGCCGCGTCAAGCCAGATGCCGCTGCGCGCGAAGAGCAGGGCCGCGACGCCGCCCTGCAGGAGAAGGAGGACGGCGCCCGCCGCGGCGCTGATGCCGGCGGAGGGAATAACGGCGACCAGCACGCCAGCGAGCAGCGCCGCGCCGAAGAGGGCGAAAAGATTCACCGTGGTGGGAGCGCGGCGCAGGAAGTCGCTGCGCAACAGGTTGTCGGCGAGGGTCGCATGGATCAGCACCCCCGGATCGCTCGGGCCGAACGGATTGGCGCGCGCTTCGAACGTGCCCGACGCGGACGATGCGATGAAGACGATCTTCCCGCGGAAGTTCTCGAGCGGCACCTCGGGCGTCTGCCCGGCGCGCAGCTGCGCATAGGAGTTGATGATCTGTGCCGCGGGATAGATACGGTACGTCTCCGGGTGCGCGGCGCCGGGCGTGCGGTAGGGACCACGCCAGTTCACCAGCAGCGCGCCGCTGTCGGTCGGCACGCGCAGCGCGCCGAGCATCGTGGCGCGCGGCGCGGCGCTCGCCGGGCCGAAGCGCGCACTGTCGGCCACCCATGCGGCGGCGAGGCCCAGCGACGGATAGAGATGACCGCGGAAGATGGAGAAGAGCGGCACCCGCCGGAGGGTGCCGTCCACCGGGTCGGGCGTGAAGTTGATGACGCCAATGCCGCGCGACGCCGCCAGCAGTTGTGCGTACGGATGCTCGGAGGCCTGGAAGGTGTCGGCCGCCGCGACGCCCGGCCAGGCGAAGCGGGGCAGCAGGCTCACATCGGCGGGGTCGCCGGCACGGTCGAGCGAGTCGGTGCCGCCGACCACGCGCTGGAGCGACAGCGTCTGCACGACGGTCCCGGCCGCCTGCGCTCCTTGCGCGAAGGCACTGTCGTCGGCGGGGTGGTCGAGATCGGGCTCGGGAAAGGCGAAGTCGAAGGCGATGGCGCGGGCGCCGCCGGCCGAGGCGAAGCTGACGACCCGGTCCCACACCTCACGACGCCAGGGCCACCGGCCCAGCGTGTGCCGCATCAGGCCGAGACTCAGGTTGTCGGCGTCGATGATGACGATGCTGGTGTCGGCGCGCGCGGGATCGTGGAACGCGCGGAAGCGGGCATCGAGGGTCCCGAGCTCCATGCCGCGCATGCCGTTGCTGCCGCGCAGGACCGCGAGCAGCGAGGCGACGACGAGGCCGACACCGAGGCCGAGGAGGAATTTCCGGTTGCGGGACGAGAGGGACATTACAGCAAGCTACAGTCGCCAAGTCGCCAAGTCGCCAAGTGCCGGACAACAGAGAGGCCGCGGGAATCTGCAAGCCGCGGCCTCCTCTGTTTCCGCCCGCGGCGCTCCCGCCGCGGTTCCTGCATGAAGCGTCGCGCGCTTCTCCCTGGATCTACCTCTGACTGCCGAAGCTGTTCTTGCTGCTGCTGCCGTAGTCCGTCTTGCTCGACCCACCGCTCGTCTTGCTGGCGCCACCACTGCTGGAGCCCGCGCCCGTTGCGGCGCTCGAGTACTGCGCCGAGCCGGCCCCGGCGCCCGCGTGCGCATGCACGCCCTCGCCGATCGCTTCGATCAGCTTGGCGGAGAACGCCGGGATATCCTCGGGCTTGCGGCTCGTGACCAGTCCCTGGTCCACGGCGACTTCACGATCCACCCAGTTCGCGCCCGCGTTGCGCAGGTCGGTCTTCAGCGACGGCCACGACGTGACCGTGCGGCCGCGCACGCAGTCGGCCTCGATCAGCAGCCACGGGCCGTGGCAGATCGCCCCGATGGGCTTGCCGGCCGCCGCGAATGCCTTCACGAATCGCACTGCCTGCGCATCCTGGCGCAGCTGGTCGGGATTCATCACGCCACCCGGGATCACCAGAGCGTCGTAGTCCTCAGCGCGCGCCTCGGCGAGCGTCACGTCCACGGTGAACTCCTGCCCCTTCTTGTCGTGCTGATACGCGCGAATCGTTCCGCCCTTCGGGGCGACGAGCGTCGTCGACGCCCCCGCCTTGTCGAGCGCTTCGCGCGGCCCGGTCAGCTCGCTCTGCTCCACCCCGTCGGTCGCCAGAATCGCGATACGGCGGCCTTCAAGCTTCGCCTGTGCCATTGGTGGTTCCTCCATGCTGCCCTGCGATTGAGGTAATGCGGATCGCGCCGAAAAAGAACGCACCTCGATCTTCTGCATAATCCGGGCCCGCGGCCCGTGCGGGAAAGTGTCGTGCACTGGTAGCGAAATGGGGCGAGTGCATCCGAAAATGCGGGGGCGGGGCACTGATTCCTGACGGATGCAGGGGATGCACCGGCGCGGCCAGCGTCGATCCAGTGGTGGCGTTAAGCGCCGACTGACAGGCAGGCACGAAGACCTTTCCTCCCCCCGGTCGGTATAACTCACCCTATGCCGACGGCCCGGAAAAACAAGAAGCGCTTCAGGATTCCCAAGTGGCTGGGCGTCATCATCATGCTCGCCATGCTCGCGGGGGCGTGGTGGATACTGCATCGCGAGATGTCGAAGTACGACTTCGGCGAGGTCATGCGCACGCTGCGCGACGTCGCCTGGTGGCGAATCGCGCTCTCCCTGCTGTTCACGGCGCTGGGGTTCGTGGCGCTGATCGCGCACGACGCGATCGGGCTCCAGCGGCTGCGCCGGCGCCTGCCGCTGCGCCGCATCGCGCTCTCGGGATTCGTCGCATATGCCTTCTCCAACAGCGCGCCGTTTTCGGTCGCGGTCGCCGGAACGCTGCGGATGCGTTACTACGCGCGCTGGGGCCTGCCGCCCAAGGTCACCACGCGGATCGTCGGTATCGGCGTGACGACCTACGTGCTGGGTCTTCTCGCCGCGGTCGCGATCGCGCTCACCTTCGGCAATTTCCAGATGCCGAGCACGTTGCCGCTGCCGTTCCGGACCACCCTGCCGGTCGGTATCCTGGCGGGGCTCATCCTCGCGGGATACCTGACGTGGATCGTCCTGCGCCAGCGCGCGCGGGAACGCTCGAAGCGCCAGACCCGCACGACGCTGACCTTCGTACTCAAGCAGGTCGTCGTGTCGCTGGCGGATTGGGTGCTGTCGAGCGCGGCGCTCTACGTGCTGATCGCGCCGAAGTCGCCGCTGTCATTTTCCCTGTATTTCGGGCTGTTCATCCTCGGCCAGCTCGTGGCGCTGGTCGCGCAGCTGCCCGGCGGGCTGGGTGTGTTCGATGCGGTGCTGATCGTGGGATTGAAGACGGCGGTGCCGGCGCCGGTGACGCTGGCCGCGCTGGTGGCCTATCGGGTGATCTATTTCCTGCTGCCGCTGCTCATCGCAGCGGCGCTGCTGTTCTGGTCGGAGGCGAAGCATGTGACCCGGAAGAAGAAGTCGCCGAGTCGCCGAGTCGCCTAGCCTTGGCGACCAGGCGACTAGGCGACTGATGGTACGTCCCAGCCGAACGCTGCCGCCCCGGCGCCCAGCAATCCCACATCGCCATTCACGATCACCTTGACCGGCACCTGCGATGCGAACTGCTCCAGTCGTCCCTGGGCCCGGAACGCGCGCATGAAAGTGCCGTCCTGAAGCTTGGTGATGATGCGCGGCGCGATGCCGCCCGCGACATAGACGCCACCGGTGGCGACGACGGTCAGCGCGAGGTGGCCCGCCTGCGCGCCGTAGACGGACGCGAACATGTCCAGCGCCTTCACGCACAGGGGATCGGTGCCCGCGAGGCCGTGCCTTGTGACGACGGCCGCGGGCATCTCCCGGCGCATCTCGTCCTGAACCGATGGCTGCTCGGGCGCGAAGCCGGCGGCCGCGAGATACTGGTAGAGATGCACGAATCCCGCCCCCGACAGCACGCGTTCCCACGACACGCGGCCGAACTCACGCATGAGGAAGCGCGCCAGCCCCCACTCCAGCTCGTCGCGCGCGGCAAACGCCGAGTGGCCCGCTTCCGACGGGTGCACGCCGTACCCGCCGTTGTCCGTCAACAGGAAACCGGTGCCCAGCCCGGTGCCGGCGCCCAGCAGTCCGATGGCCCCCCCCTCGACGGGCGTGCCCGCCTGCAGGGTGACGACATCGGCGTCGGCGAGCCGGCTGATACCGTAGCCGACCGCGGCGAAGTCATTGATGAGCCGGGTATGCGGAATGCCGGACGCGCGGCCGAGCTCGGCGCCATCCACGATCCACGACAGGTTGGACGTGTGAACGCGCTGCTCGACGACGGGACCGGCGATGCCGTAGCACGCGCGGTCGGGGCGCGCGGCGGCGGCCTGAAGAAAGTGCTGCACGATCGGCGCGAGCCCGGGATACTCGCGGCTCGGATAGACGGCGGTGCGGGTGATGCGCGCACCGGTGGCGTCGAGCTCGACTAGGGCGAGCCGGGCGTTGGTCCCTCCCACGTCTCCGGCGAGGACAATCATGCGCGGTATTATACTGACCCATGAGCGAAGTCGCCCGCGCCGAGCTGCTCGCCTTTCTTCGCGCCCACCGCTATGCCGTCGAAGCGTCGCGCGCGGTTGCCGGCGTGCAGGCGGCGGTCATCGGCATCGCGGTGCTGGACAACTTCGACATCGTGTTCGACACCCTGACGGCGACCCGCAAGGCACAGAACTTCCTGCGCGATCCGGCTGGTGCCCTCGTGGTGGGCGGACTGTCGGAAGGGGAAGCGCGAACGGTCCAGATCGAAGGCGTCGTCGATCAGCCGGCCGGCGCCGAGCTGGTGCGATTGCAGCAGCGGTATTTCGAGGTCTTTCCCGACGGCCGCGACCGCCTGGCGTGGCCGGGACTGATCCACCTGCGGCTTCGTCCGCACTGGATGCGGTACAGCGACTTTCGCCAGGACCCGCCGCTGATCGTGGAACTGACGGCCCGTGACCTGGTGGCGGAGCCTCCGGTCACGCCGTAGCGGCGGGGGCGGGCCGCATCGCCTGGCCACACGTCGGACAGCGGTTGAGTAGCCGGGTGCGGTCGATGTATTCGCGCACCGCGCTGACATAGGCCGCGTGGCTCCACGTCAGCGGCGAGACCGACAGCGGCTCGCCGGTGAAGGGATGCAGCTGCTCGGCCATCACACCCGACGGCATCGCCCGGCGGGCCGCCCACTCGATGAGCTCGAGCCCCTGCTTGAGCGCCGCCGGTGTCTGGGCGCTGCGCAGCCGATGCCGCGCCAGCCACAGCGTCGCGACGAACCACGGATTGCCGGGGACCGCGCGCACGTCGTTCCGCTCGACCTGCCAGTAGGTGTCGTTCTCGTATCGCGCCAGGCCGCCGATCGGCGTGCGCACCGTCAGCCGCTCCTCCACCTGCGCGAGCGTGCTCACGGCCTGCGGGTCGTCAGGCGCCAGGACGTCGAATTCGACCAGGCCGAAGAGGCTCGAATCCACCGTCATGTCGAGCATGTAGCCCGAGGGCCCCGCCGTTGCCATCCGCGCGAACCGCTGTTCGGCGTCGTTCCACAGGATGCGGCGCGTCGCCTCCAGCATCCGGTCGGCGCCGGCCCGATAGCGCGAGGCGCGGCTGACCTCGCCGAACCCGTCGGAGATCTGCGCCGCGGCCCGCAGCCCGGCAATGACGGCGGCGACGGTGAAGGTGTGGACGCCCCAGCGTTCCTCCCACAGGTCGTGCGAGGGCAGCGGAAGGCCGGTCGCTTCGTCCACATGGCGCAGCAGGAAATCCGCGGGCCGCGTGACCAGCGGCCGGTAGAAGGGCGCCGTCTCCTCGATGCGCTGGAAGCGGTCGAAGTACTGCCACAGCGCCCAGATCACCAGCGCCGTTTCATCCTCCTGGATCGGGAGGACGGGGTGGTTCGCCGTGTCCACGTAGGAGTGCCACGACGAGGCCAGCGTGCCGTCGGGGTTGTACTTGTGCCGCAGGTAGCCGTGCGGTGAAATCGCCCGGGCGCAGAACTGGAAGAACCGCTCGGGCGCGCCCGAGTGGCCGCTGCGCGCCAGCGCCGTGGCGACCAGCGCGCCGTCGCGCGGCCACATGTAGGAGTAGGTGTCGCGCGCAAAGGTGAGGATGTCGGTGTCGTTGGCCGCGATGATCGCGCCGTCGGCGTCGATCTGCGACTGGATGATCAGCAGGCTCTGCTTGTAGCGCTCGAGGACCTGGACGGGCAGGTGCTCGCACTCGCGCCGGTCGCGCGACACCCAGAGGCGCCAGTAGTTCGCGGTTCGCTGGCGCAACTGCGCCGGCGTCTTGCCGCGCACCACTTCATCGATCACGACCACCTCGCTGAAGTTCTTCCCGGCGGCCATCCAGTAGTCCAGCTCGGCGACGCCCCTGGCCGGGACCATGACGGGAATGCCGATGGTCGAATCCACCGAGCCCTGCGCGATGGGATGGCCCGACAGGACGCCGTCCTCGGCGTCGCGCCAGGTGCCTTCGTGACCCGCCATCTCCTTGATCCCGCACGCCCACGAGGGCACGCCGGTGGTGCCGTCGACGCTGCAGTTGATCAGGAAGTAGCGGTCGTCCTTGTAGTGGACGATGGCCTTCGGGCCGGGCGAATAGAGCGCCGTGTCGCCGACCTCGGTGCCGCCGACATGGAAGTCGTGATGGAAGAAGAGCCGGATCTCCCGCGCCTCGGCGGCGAGGTTGGTGACGCGCACGTGGCGCAGCAGCACGTTCTCGTAGAAATCCACCACGTCCTCGCACCGCAGCTCGACCCCGAGGCCCTCGTGCCGCGCCGTGACGCGCGTGGCCAGCGAGTCCTGCGTGTACAGGAGCGACGGCTTCCACTCGGCGCCCATCCAGGCAAAGCGGCCGCCGACCCAGACCCCCATGCGGAACGGGTGACCGACGGCATGGTTCTCCTTCCCGACATGCGGGAAGTAGATGTCACGGATCTGGTAGTCGCGATCGAAGTTGACCAGCAGCCTGCCGTTGGACAGCGGGAGGTCACGCGGCATGGCCGCCCTCCGTGGCCTGGCGGGCCGCCGCGGCGAGGGGCGCGCGGAGCCGCAGGAACATCAGCGCCGCGATGACCTGCATCGTCACGCCGAAGATCACCAGCGCGGGCAGCGACCGGTCGTACAGCAGGCCCATGATGGCGCTCCCCGCGAACCACATCACGCCGTACACGCCGTTGAAGGTGCCGAAGGCGGTGCCACGCTTGTTCATCGAGACCACCTGCGCGATCCCGGCCCGCAGCGTCGCGTCCTGCGCGCCGAGCCCGATGCCCCAGCAGAGCGCGCTCGCGATGGCGCCCGCGAGGCCGCCGAGAAATCCGAGCGGCAGCGTGAGCAGCGCGATGACCGTGCCGACCACGAGCACGACCAGCCCGTATCGGTCGAAGAGCCGGCCGAACACCAGTCCGGCGGCGCCGGTCATGGCCATCGCTCCCGCGTACAGGAGGGGAATCACCTCGGGCGACACCACGCCGGTGCGCTGGAAATGGTAGGCGAGCAGCGGAAAATCGATGAACCCGCACGCCAGCAGGCCGGACGCGATGACGTACATCCGGAACATGCCCGGCAGCTCCTGCGGTTTCGGCGGCGTCTTCGGCGGCTGTCCGGGGGCCGGGTGCACCGCGCGCGCCACCGCCAGCGCGGCGATGGTGAGCAGCGCCGGCACGGCGAGGGCGAGAAAGGCGGGGCCGAACGACTTGGTGCGCATCACCATCCAGACCATCAGGAGCGGCCCCAGCACCGCGCCGGTCTGGTCCATCGCGGCGTGGATCCCGAAGCCGAAGCCGTGGCCGACTTCCTTCGTCGCCTCGGACAGCAGCACGTCGCGCGCGGGACCGCGCAGCGCCTTGCCGGTTCGTTCCGCCGCGACCAGCAGCGCCGCGAACTGCCAGTGATGCACGAACGCCAGCGCCGGCACCACCAGGATGTTCAGCCCGTAGCCGAAGAAGACGATCGGCCAGTAGGCCCGCGTGCGGTCGGCGAATCGCCCGGAGAAGAATCGCAGGCTCGCCGCGATCATCTCCCCCGCGCCCGAGATGAGCCCGACCTGCGCCGCCGTCATCCCCAGCTCCCTGAAGAACGGCCCGATGATGCTGTAGGCCCCTTCGTAGGTCATGTCGGCGAACAGGCTGACGATGCCGAGACAGACGATGAAGCGGACGGCGTTCTTCCTGGCGGCGGATGGCGGTGGCGTCACCCGTGCTGTTCCAGCAGCGTCTCGAGCACCGAGAAGATTCCCAGCAGAAGGAGGACGGCGACGCCGACGTTCCGGATGACCCCGGGCGAGAAGGTCCGCTGAATCCAGCCACGGAGTCCCGCCCCGAGCGATGCGGCGAGGACGCCCTTGGTCACCATCGCCATGACGGCGCCCAGCCAGACGACGAACGGCGAGGAAAACCGCGCGGCCATCGTCCCGGCGGTTATCTGTCCGACGTCGGCCCACTCGGAAAAGAAGATCGCCGCGAACGACAGCATCGCGGCCCGGCCGGCGCCGGCCTCAATGGGGGCAGTCTCGCGGCGCGCCGGCTTGTGCCACACCACCCACGCGACGCCGCAGAAGCTCGCCGCGGTGATGCCGGCGAGAAGGAGGCGCGGCAGCTGCGCAAGCGCCTGCCCGACCAGCACCGCGACCGCCATCTTGGCCATGAAGGCCAGCGCCATGCCGATCATGATCGGGCCGGCCCGGTACCGGGTGGCCAGCACTCCGGTCGTATACAGCAGCTTGTCGCCCACGATTTCAGCGGCAAACACAGCGGCGTAGGTGGCGAAAAAGAGGGCAAGCATCGCGGGGTAGCATGCCGCCCCCCGCCGCGGCGAGTCAAGCGAGCGCCTCCGGTCGATCGCCTGGGAGGCTCCGGGGCGCGAGCCGGGAAATGCCGATCCAGCAGGAGATTGCGCCTCTTCTGGTATCTGGATGCCGCGCCGGGTTCCGCGTCAAAACCGCACCATTACGGGGCGCAGTGAGCGTCTCCCTGCCTTGCTCAGGTGAACGGAACACGCGCGGCGGTGCGGTGTGTGTGTTCGCCATCACGTCGTCAGGCTTCGGCACGCAATCTGCCTTAGTACATGGCGTGAAGACGCGAGTGGTGTTGTGAGCACGAGAACGAGCGCGGCGCGCGACCGTTCCACCGAGGTCCTCCAGAGGGCGCAGGTCGCTCTCCAGGGACGCGAGGTGGGCATGTACGAGTCCGACGAGCGCGGCCACCTCCACCTCCTGGCGGCGAGCTCGGAGGGCCAGCTCCCGCGTCCCGGCGAATTGGAGCGCGAGATCGAGTCGCTGCGGATGGAGAATACCACGGGACGGCGCTGGGTCGCGAGCCAGCTCAGTACCGGCCGCTGGTGCGTCGCGCCCATTCGCCAGGTCCCGGCCGGTCCGCCTCCCACGGGCGTCGAGCGCCGTTCGGGCGAGCGTCAGACGCTCGAAATCGCCGGCGCCTGCCTCGGCCTGCTCGACCGGGCCGCCGCGGACCATCGTCCCCGCCGCTCGGCCAACGAGATTCTCCGCCAGCACCAGGCCCGCCTCGGGATGATCCTGGAGCAGGTCCCGGCCATTCTCTGGACCACCGACGATGAGCTGTTCGTCACCTCGAGCTCCGGCTCGGGTGCCGGCTCCGACACCGCGCTCCCCGAGCGCTCGGTCGGCAAGTCGCTGGTGGAGCAGTACCAGGCCGGCCGGGTCGGGGCCGAGTCGCTGGAATCGCACACCCGGGCACTCGGTGGTGAATCGGTGTCCTATCGCATCGATTCGGTCGGCTGCCAGTACGACGCGCACGTCAAGCCGCTTTACGGCGAGGACGGAAAGATCGTCGGCACGGTCGGCATCGCGATGGACGTGACGGAGCGCGAGCAGGCTCTGGAAGCGGCGCGCCGGAACAAGGTCGAGCTCGAGGATTTCTTCGATCACGCGACGGTCGGGATTCACTTCCTCGGCGACGACGGCACGATCATCCGCGCCAACCAGACCGAGCTCGACATGCTCGGATACCAGCGCGAGGAGTATGTCGGGCGCAACGTCGCCGAGTTCCACGTCGATCCGGAAATGGCGCTCGACGCGCTGCGCCGCCTCAAGGCGGGCGAGACCATCAACAACCTCGAAACCCGGATGCGCCACAAGGACGGCTCCGTGCGGGAGGTCCTCGTCAGCGCCAACGCGCTGTTCGAGGGCGGCAACTTCGTCCACGCGCGGTCGGTGCTGCGCGATATCACCGAGCGCAAGCGCTCCGAGGAGCGGCTGCGCCACGGCGCGATGCATGACCCCCTCACCAACCTGCCTAACCGCGCCTTCTTCCTGGAGCGCGTGGACCAGGCCGTGGCCCGCGCGCAGCGCGACCCGGGCTACAAGTTCGCGGTGCTGTTTCTCGACTTCGACAACTTCAAGCTGGTGAACGACAGCCTCGGCCACTCGGTCGGCGACAAGCTGCTCGAAAACATCGCGGACCGCCTGCGGGGCTGCGTGCGCCCGGCCGACATGGTGGCGCGGCTCGGCGGCGACGAGTTCACGATCCTGATGGAGGAAGTCGGCGGACCGCCCGACGTTGAGCACTCGGTGCGGCGCATCCAGCGCTGCCTCGGGTTGCCGTACCAGCTCGAGGGGCGCGAGATCCATTCCAGCGCCAGCATCGGCGTCGCGATGAGCGGCGAGGATCTCGGGCGGCCCGAAGACCTGGTGCGCGACGCGGACCTCGCGATGTATCGCTCCAAGGCGCAGGGCAAGTCGAGGTTCACGGTCTTCGACACGTCGATGCGCGTCGGCGCCAAGGCCCGCTTCAACCTCGAGACCGACCTGCGCAACGCCATCGAGCGGGGCGAATTCCGGCTGCTGTTCCAGCCCATCGTGGAACTCAAGACCGGTCGCATCCACGCCTTCGAGGCGCTGATCCGCTGGCACCACGCCGAGCGCGGCGTGATCCGCCCGGCCGAGTTCATTCCCATCGCCGAGGAGACGGGCTTCATCATCCCCATCGGCAACTGGGCCATCCGCGAGGCGTGCTGGCATGCCCGGCGCTGGCAGAATGCGAACAAGGCCAACGGCCCCGTGCGCATCAGCGTGAACCTCTCGGCGAAGCAGCTCAATTCGCCGCGGCTGGTGCAGGACGTGGCCGACGCGCTCCGGGACGAAGGCATGGAGCCGAGCCGGCTGCGCCTCGAGATCACCGAAACCGCCCTGATGGAAAACGTGGAATCCTCGGTGGACCTCCTCGGCCAACTGCGCGAGCTGGGGGTCGAGCTGCACATGGATGACTTCGGCACCGGGTACTCCTCGCTGGCGTACCTGCCGCGTTTTCCGATCCAGACCATCAAGATCGACAAGTCCTTCACGCACCGGATGGGGCTGCGCCGGACCGACCAGGAAATCGTCCGCTCGATCGTCGACCTGGCGCGGAACCTTGGCATGGGTGTGATCGCGGAGGGGGTCGAAAACGCCACCCAGCGCGCCCGCCTGATCGAGTTCGGGTGCCAGCTGGCCCAGGGGTTCCACTTCGCCGAACCCCTCGAGGCCGCCGCCGCGGGAGCATTGCTGGAAACCTCGGGTATCAGCGCCCTGAGAGATGGTGAGGGCCTGGTGCACCCGGCCACCCCGCTCGCCGTCCGGGGCGGCCGAGGCGCCTTTTGACGAGTGCGGGGTACAGTTCACAGGGCCGGGTGGCGCACATCGTGCTCCCCCCGGCAACGCCGTTCATTCCAACCTGGAGGAATCCGATGATTCGACGAAACCTGCAGTTCGCCATTGTCCTGGGCACCGCCGCGATCCTGGCCGGTTGTGGCCGCGCGAGCGCCGATCAGGCCGCGCAGGCGGCCGCCGATTCCGCGCGCGCCGAGGGTGCTGCGCCGGCAGAAGTCACGCGTCGCGCCGAGGCCGCTCGGGCGGCCGCCGTGGCGCGGGAAACCCGCACCGAAGCACGCAAGCCCGCCAACCGTTCGCGTACCCTGGCGTCGGGCACCACGCTGCGTCTCGCCGCGGTGACCGATATCTCGTCGCGGACCGACCACGCCGGTGACGCGTTCGTCGCCCGCACCACGACCGCGGCGCTCGCCGGGAACGGCGACACCGTCATTCCGGTCGGCGCCGAGTTGGTCGGGCGCGTGACGCAGCTGAGCTCGGCCCCGACGCCGGGCGGCACGGGCACGCTGGCCGTGGCGTTCAACACCGTGCGCTTCGGCGGCCAGAGCTATCCGATCGCGGTGAACGTGACGTCGCTCGGGACTCGTACGGTGGCGCGCGGCATCACCGTCGAGGACGCCGCCAAAGTCGGCGTCGGCGCGGCCGCGGGAGCGGTCGCGGGCCGCATCATCGGCCATAACCGCGGCAGTGCCGTCGGCGGCGCGGTGGTCGGCGGCGCGGCGGGTGCCGTGTACGCCAATCGCACCAAGGACCATGACATCGTCCTCTCGCCCGGCAGTGCGGTCGTGGTGACGCTGACGGATGCGTTTACGAGACAGATCGCCCGCAACTGACGTCGAAGCGTCGAAACGTCGAAACGTCGAAGCGTTGATCTGGAAAAAGCCCCGGGAAGATTCCCCCGGGGCTTTTTCGCGCTTCGACGTTTCGACGTTTCGACGCTTGGACGCTTCGACGGTTCTGTCAGGGTCTTGTAGGCGCCAGCTCCGCGACGAACCGCTGAAACGCCGGATCGTTCCTGATGGGGTCGAACCCCGTGAACTGCGTCATCCACCAGACCGGCAGGCCCTGCGGTTCGATGCGCTCGAGGATCTCCAGGGCGGACGTCGCGTCGCCCGCGGCGGCGTAGGCGAGCGCGATCCAGCTCGCCCCCCACGGGACGCGGGCCGGTGCCGGCGGGTAGTCCATCGCCAGCTGTACCGCGATGGCCCGGGCGGCGGCAGTGTCGCCGGCCAGCCGTGCGAGCGCTGCCGATGCCGCGCCCGAGATGCGGATGTCGTCGCGGTGCTCGAGGCGGATGTCCTCACGCGCCCCCGCGGTGTCGCCCAGGAAGATGCGGGTCCATGCGCGCATGCCGCGCAGGCTGCTCGCGGTGGGATCCTCCGCGATCGCGGTGTCGAGCTGCGCCAGCCCGCTGTGCCGCGCGCCCAGCATCACCCAGGCGAGGGTGAAGCGCGAGATGACGCGATCGGGGTCGTCCGCGACGGCGCGCGTCAGCATCGCGATCGCGGAGTCGGTCTGGCCCATCCCGGCGAGGGCCCAGCCGTACTGGAGCGGCGCCTCAGCGTCCCGGGGCGCGAGGTGGATCGCGCGCGTGAAGGCCGGCGATACGCCGGCGTAGGTGCGCGCGTTCGCGAAGCGCAGGATGTAGCCGCGCGCGGTCCACGCGTCAGCCAGCATGGAGTCGAGCTCCAGCGCGCGGGCCGATGCCGCGAGGCCGGCTCGGATGGACCGCTGCACATCGAACGACGGCCAGCCCCAGTCCAGCGCGACACCGTACGCCAGCGCGATGCGCGCCTGCGCCGCCGCGTACCCCGGATCGATGGCGACCGCGTGCTCGAAGTGACGGATGGCGATGCGCACATCGTCCGGCGTGCGGCGGCCCAGCCGGTAGTTGCCCTGGAGGAAGAGGTCGTACGCCTCGGGATTGACAGCGTGCCGCTCGGTGAGCGCGCTCCGCTCTCCGGGCAGGAGCCGCCCCGCGATCTCGCGCGCGACGGTGTCGGCGATCGCCGTCTGGATGTCGAAAAGGTCCAGGTCGGCGCGGTCGAACTCCGCGGCCCACGTTGTCACGCCGGACGCGGCGCGCACCAGCTCTACCGACACGCGCAGTCGCCGCCCCGAGCGGGCGACGCTGCCGCTGACGAGATTCGCCACGCGCAGCACACGGCCCGTTTCGTCGGGCGGAGAAACCCGGCCGCGCAGCCGCTCGACCGCGGACGTGGACTTCACCGCCAGGCGCGCGACGCGCGACAGGCGGGTGATGATCCCCTCGGTGAGGCCATCGGCGAGGTAGGCGTCGGCGGAGTCGGCCGAGCGGTTGGCGAAGTACAGCACCGCGACGCTGCGCGGCGACCCGGTCGCGGTCGCGCGGCCGCGGCACGGCGGCGGTGTGCCGTCGGGACATTGGGCGGTAAGGCAGGTCGGCAGGGCGGTAAGTGCCCCCACCAGTGCCGTACCGCCGTACCGCCATACCGCCCTGCCGCCCATTTTCATGCACCAATGATAGGGGGCCGTGGGGCGGTTTCACCAATCGGCGCTTCAACGTTTTAACGCTTCGACGCTTCGACGGTTTATCTTTGCCAATGCCATTCAATGCATTCGGGCTCCACGCGAGCCTCGTCAAGGCGGTCAAGGAACTCGGCTACAGCAAGCCGACGCCGATCCAGGAACAGTCGCTCCCGCCGGGCCTCGAGGGCCGGGATGTTCTCGCCTGCGCCATGACGGGCAGCGGCAAGACGGCGGCCTTTCTTCTTCCCATCATCCAGCGCCTCATGGCCAAGCCCCGCGGCGTCACCCGCGCGCTGATTCTCGCCCCGACGCGCGAGCTCGCGGCGCAGACGGCGGCCGCGATCGAGGAACTGGCGGTCCACACGCCCGTCACCGGGGCCGCGGTTTTCGGTGGTGTGGGCATGTCGCCGCAGGAGCATGCGTTCCGCAGCGGCGTGGACATCATCGTCGCCACGCCGGGTCGGCTGCTGGACCATTTCCGCCAGCCCTACGCCAAGCTCGACAAGCTCGAGGTGCTGGTGCTCGATGAGGCGGACCGGATGCTCGACATGGGTTTCCTGCCCGATATCCGCCGCGTCCTGCGTCACATCCCGGCCAAGCGCCAGACGCTCTTTTTCAGCGCCACGATGCCCGCGGAGATCGTGAAGCTGACGAAGGAAATGCTGCAGAATCCCGCGACGATCAACCTGGAGCGGAAGTCGCAACCCGCCGTCGGCATCACCCAGGCGGTGTACCCGGTGGCGCGCGAGTTGAAGTCGGCGCTGCTGCTCGAGCTGTTCCGCCAGGACGTCATTCACGAAGCGATCGTCTTCACCCGCACCAAGCACCGTGCCAACCGCCTCGGCGATTACCTCGCCAAGCACGGCATCAGCACCGCGAAGATCCACGGCAATCGCAGCCAGAACCAGCGGACCGAGGCCCTCGCCGGCTTCAAGAGCGGGAACGTGCGCGCCCTGGTCGCCACCGACATCGTGGCCCGCGGCATCGACGTCGAGGCGCTCGGCCACGTGGTGAACTTCGACGTGCCCGCCGCGCCCGACGACTACATCCACCGCGTCGGCCGCACCGCGCGCGCGGAGACGACCGGCGACGCCTTTACCTTCGTGGCGCCTGACGAGGACTCCGACCTGGCCGCCATCGAGCGCGCGATCGGCAAGCGGCTCCCGCGCGTGACGCTCCCCGGTTTCGACTACGCCCAGAAGACGACCGAGCGGCTCGAGATCCCGCAGGGCGAGCGGCTCGCGGCGCATCGCGCCAAGAAGCAGTCCGACCGCCAGCGGCAGAAGGAGAAGGAACAGCGCCGGGCCCAGCCGGGCAGCGGCAGCGGCGGCGGCGGCGCCAGGCCGGCGCCGGGGCACCGCCCGCCGGGATCGTCGCACGGGCCGTCCAAGCCGGCGGCGCCCGCCGCCGAGCCGCGCAAGCCGTCATCGTCGCTGCGGCGGGGCTTCCGGCCGGGTAATCGTTAGGCCCAAAAGTGGGGAAGTGGGAAAGTGGGGAAGTGGGAAAGTGGGGAAGAAAATGGGAGCAGCTTTCCCACTGTCCCACTTCTAGAACCAGACCCGCATCCCCACCACCGGCCCGCCGAACGCGGGGGCCGATCCGACTTTCATCCAGTGCCACCCCGCCTGCAGCTCCATCCGATTCACGAAGATCGAGCCAGTGGTGTTCAGCTCTTCCAGCCCGAAGTGTGTCGTCGTGGCTTCCCACGTCATCAGCGCGGCGCGGCC
>JAYTEN010000062.1:0-1578 GCA_043735145.1 Gemmatimonadota bacterium
TCCGCACCGACGGGTGTTGCGGCAGCTCCGTGGCGGCGGAGAGATCGGCGTCGTCGCGCAGCGCCATCGCGGCCTCGCTCCCGTCGGCGAAGACGGCAGTGAGTAGCGGCGTCTGGCCCGGAAGCGCTCGACCGAACCAGGGCGTCGCGGCCTTCAGCACGGCCGAGCGTTCGAGGGGCTGGCCGTCGAGGATGCGGTGCGTGGGGAGAATGGCGAGGCCGGGGTCGCGGAACGACACGACATGCGCCAGGGTCCGGCGCGCGCCCGGCCGGAGGGGCGCGGGCAGGGCGCGGTCGTCCTGGAGATAGACCGCGGTTTCGTACCGGTGATGGCCGTCGGCGATGTAGACCGGCTCATCGGACGCGAGCGTGGCAAGGCGCAGCGCCATCGGACCGTCGAGGATCCACACCTCGTGCGTCGCGCCCATCGCCTCGGCGGCTGCCCAGGGCTTGCCCGCCGTCGCCTTCTCGAGCGAGGCGGCGATGTCGCCGCGCGAATCGGGTGCGAGCAGGAAGATGGGGCTCATGTTGGTGCCGGTCGCGAGCGTCAGCTTGCGCCGGTCTTCCTTCGGGCCCGCGTGGGTCTTCTCGTGCGGGCGCACGCGGCTGCCCTTCGCGAACGGCAGCGCGGCGACGGCGAGAAAGACGCCGGTGCGGCGCATCACGCGGCCGTCGTCGAGCTTTCCGGTGGTGCGCAGCGCGTACGCGGCCGGCTCCCGGTCGCGCACCAGCACGCCGCGCCGCTGCCAGCTGCCTAACAGTTCGGCCGCGTACGCGTACGGATCCTCGCCGGGGGGGGTGAGCGGAAGGTCCACGTTCACGATGTTCTGCGGATCCTGCTTCGACAGGACGCGGCGCTGCTCGGGAGAAATCACGTCGTAGGGCGGCGCCAGCCGGTCGCCCAGGGTGAGCGGATCGGCGTAGCGCAGTCCGCGAAACGGCGCGAACAGCAGGCCGGCGCCGGCCAGCACACCGGTCACGCGCGGGCTCCGGCGTCACGGCGCGCGATCAGGTTCTCGAGCATCTCCTTCACCTCCATGAGTGTCATGCGGCCCACCGCGGCTTCCGCCTGCGCCGGGTGCGCGGCCCGGGCGATGTAGTCGCTTTCCAGGTGCCCGTCGGGCTGCTGGTCCTGCGACCAGCGTACGAACAACAGCGACGCGCCGAACTGGCCGCCGGCATCCGGATCGTCATCGGAAAAGAGTCCCGCCGAGTAGGCGCGGCCGTCCGACCCTTCGAATGCCGGGGGCCGCCCGTGCACCTGCTGGTACCCGCCGAGGGTGTCGTCTTCGGCGGCAATCACCGCACGCCTTCCTTCAGCACGTTGCCGAGGATGAAGGCGATGTTCGCGGGCCGTTCGGCGAGGCGGCGCATGAGGTAGGGATACCACTGCGTCCCGAACGGCACATAGACGCGCATGCGGTAGCCCGCGGCGACGAGCTGGTCCTGGAGATCGCGCCGCACGCCGTACAGCATCTGGAACTCGAACCGGTCGCGGGCGATCGGTTTCGCATCCACGAAGGCGCGGGCCTTCGCGATGATGGCCTCGTCATGCGTCGCGATGCCGGGATAGGTGCCC
>JAYTEN010000063.1:0-17466 GCA_043735145.1 Gemmatimonadota bacterium
GCCCACCGCACCCCCGCGTAGGTCAGGCGCCCGGCCGAGAGGCCGACCAGCAATCCCGCCCCGGGTCCGTAGGCGCTTCCTGCGCCCACGCTGCCCACCGCGCCCATGTGCAGCTCGGCGATCTGGGCCGCCGCGCTTCCCGCGCAGGCGGACAACGCCGCGATGAGGCATCCGGTCCCGGCGGCGCGGATCACAAACCGTCCTTGGTCACGCGCGCGATGCGCCGGCTGAATTCTCCGCGCGGCGGCAGCAGCCGGTCGAGCGTCTCCTGGGTGTCGATCCACGTCACGACGCCCGCCATGAAGACGAGGTCGACCATCGGTACCAGCGCGGCGGCGCCGGAATACAGCACACCCACCTCGCCGTCCATGAACATCCCGCGGTAGTCCTGGTTCTGCGATCCCACGATCGCGAAGGTCGCCGCGCGCGGAAGACCTCGCGTGTGGGCGAAGACGCGGTCGGCGATCCGCTCCAGGCTGTCGGCGAGGCTGCGCGTTTCGGCGAGCCCCGTCTGCGCGGCGTAGGTGACCCGCCGGTAGGCGAGATACGACGCCATGAACCGCGGCCATTCGGGTGAGCTCGTCACGGCAGCCCAGAATTCTCTCGTCGCGATGAACTGGACCTTCTGGTGCAGCTTCGGGCTATCGGGCACCACGCCCGGTGGCGTGGCGCCCCCGGGCAGATCGCGCGCCGCTGCCATTGCCGGCATCACCGACCGCGAGAACGGATAGAGCGCCTGGAGGAACGTGCTGTCGCCCAATCGCGCGGCCCACCGGCCCGCGCGGCTGCCGAATCCGCTGTCGTCAGGCGGCAGATCGTACAGGCCCACTTCCAGCTCGCCTCCGGCGCGCGAGATCGCGTCACCCAGCACCTGCCGCGCGAGCAGCAGCCGCGTGAGCAGCTCGTGCGCGCGCGCCATCTGGGGAAAGCCGCCGCTGGGGGCGTTGAGGAGCGCCGGCGCGATGACCAGGACGTGCGCGCCGCGCACGCACGCCCCGACGAGGAGCGCGCCGTAGAAACTTGAATTCCAGAGGGAGTCCGGAATCTTGAGCACCGCGCCCGCCGGCATGAGCGAGTACAGAATGGCGCGCGCCACGTTCAGGGGCTTCGGCAGATACCCCGTGCCGTTCATGAAGACGGCGGCGCGGGTTTCGTTGACCGCATTGAAGGTCGGGTCAAGGGAGGCGCGCCGGCGCGGGCCCGGCACGAACGCGTGGAATTCCGCGGGCAGATCGGCTTCGGTCAGGCCCTGGCTCAGCAGCAGCTCGCGTGCCGATTGCCGGAATTCCTGGACCACCGGTCCTTCGAGCCGCAACGCCCGGTCGTCCCATCGGGGTCCGCGGTACGCCTGGCCCACGCCCATGCCGGTGAGAATGGCGCGGCCACTCCGCGGGTCGGCATCGCTGACGTCGCGGAACGCGATCTTGCGGTGATCGCGCATCACGTCGTCGGGATAGCCGAACACGCTGGAGATCAGTCCGCCGCTCCAGAACGACGCGTCCACGCGATTGGTGATGTTGACGTGCACCTTGATGCGGTTGGTCAGCCACTCGTCGCCGTACTCGCGGCGCGCCGCCCAGAGTACGCGCGAGTCCCGCACCGCGACCTGCAGCCTCGTGAGGGCGGCGGCGAGAGCGCGATTCTGGGCATCGGACGCGAACAGCAGGTGCGGGGCGGCGTGCAGCGGGTCCTCGAGCACGTCCATCAGGATCCGCGAGCGCCGCAGCTCGTAATAATGCTGGTCGAGGAAGATGAAATACGACGGTAGCGTCTCGGTGACGTTGTACTCGCCGACGCGGTCCGCCAGCGCGCCGAGATACCCCAGGACGATGGCGAGCGACGCCGAGTCGAGCCGTCCGTTGGTGAGGGCGGGGAAATCGTGAATCCACAACACGTGATACGAGTGCGTTTCGTGGATCATGGTGAGCAATTCGTCGTGGAACTGGAGATTGGCGACGTAGGTGAGATGGTTGCCGTCCGTGAACCGCACGCCGGTGGCATCCTCGATCAGGTCGTCGAGCTCGGACTGCTCGTCGTAGTCCTCCGGCAGGAGGGCGTACTGAAGCGGAAGCCACGCGAGGCGCGGGTCATCCCACTGCCGCGCCGCGCGCGCGCGCACCTCCTCGAGGATCTCGGTAACGGCCTCGAAGACGAACAGCACGGACTCGACCTCGCCCGGCCTGACCCGTCCGGCGGAGGCCACCCAGCGGCCGAACTGGCCGCGCGCCGCAATGGACAGCTCGCGCACCGTATCGCCGCGCTTCTTGCGTCCGAGCATCGCGTCGTATGGCAGCAGCACCTGGCGGAGCAGGATATCACGGGTGGCGACGGCCAGCCTTTCGCCCAGCGCCGCGTCGCCCGACGCGATCGTGAAGGCCCGCGTGATCTCGGCGTGGAAGAACCGCACTTCGGCGTCGGCAGCCCGCGCTTCGAGCGCGTTGCGGAGCGTGTCGAGGTAGCGCGCCGTGCGTGCTACGGCGGTGCGGTTGTCACGCCCGTCCTGATCGAGGAAAGGGACGACCTGCTGGAGAATCCTGGCCGCCGATGCCCGTGCGCTGGCGAGCGCCGGAAGGAGCGACATGTCCGTGGTGTGGTGCGGAGGGGGCCGCGAGAAGGCACTGGTCACCACGACGTAGTCCCTGGCCGGGCGGGTACGTCCGGCCAGCGGGTCGCCGAGCGGTGCCGTGATGCCGATGAGAAAGCTGTGGCTCTGCATCGGATACCAGTCGAGCCGCAGCATCGTGCCCCGCGTCAGCAGGCCGCCGCGTCGCACCGGCGTCTGCATCGTGACCAGCAGGTCGGTGCGCCCCAGCCGGGCGTTGAAATCCAGGCCCGCGCCCATTCCGAAATAGGGAAGGCGCAGCAGTCCGCGGAATCCGTATTCCGGGTGGGGCCCGCGCATGCCCGCGTAGGTTTCCCCGCCCAGCTCGAGGAGTCCGGTGAGCGAGCTGCGCATGCCGCGGGAAAAGCCGAGCTCGCTGCGGACCACGACGTCGCTGGAGGGGCCTTCGAGCCAGGCGCCGCTGCCCAGTCCCGCATGCCAGTGCCATTTGAGCGGCTGGCCCAGCGATCCCACGTGGCCGCCGTCGTCCGGAGCACGACGGGCCTGCGCCCGCACCGGCCCGGGCCAGAGCCCGGCGGCCAACGCGACGGCAAGCCCTGCCCGGCGCGTGAAGCGACTGCGGATGTTTTTCGGCAACGCGGCAGACTTACCACCACGTCACGATCATCGCAAGGCAGGCCTGCTGGCGGCACCAGCCAAGTCGGCCTAAATTAGGCAGTTAGCGAAACTTCGGGCGCCGTCCGGACGTCAGGAGCGGACTAACCATAGCCGGAGCGTTCGCCATTCGCGGTCCCGAAATCCTGATTCCCATTGCGTTCTTCATGATGACCGGCGCGATCGGGTTTTCCTTCACGCCCATCGGCCGCGCCATCGCCCGGCGGCTGGGGGGCGGCGGGCCCGACGGCGAGGCGACGCGCGAGCTGCGCGCCCTCCAGGCCGAAGTGGACGAGCTGCGCGCCGAGCTCGAAACGGTGCGCGGTCGCCTGGGCGAAGTGGACGAAATTCACAGCCGTCTGGATTTTGCCGAGCGGATGCTGGCCGCGAAGGAAAGAGGCGCCCTGCCGGGCGCGCGCTGAACATGGAAAGCTTCCAGGTCCTCGAGCTTGTCCAGACCTTCCTGTTCGTGGTGGCGGTCGGCGTCGTCGCGTACAGCCCGATCGCGCGCGCCATCGGCCGGCGGATCATGCACGGCAAGACGATCGCGCCCGACCTGCCGCAGGGGTCCGACGGCCGCGTCGAGGACCTGTCGGGCGAAGTCGCCGCGCTGCGCCAGGCGATGTACGAGCAGCAGGAGCGGCTCGACTTTACCGAGCGCGTGATCGCGCAGGTCAAGGAGAAATCCTCACTGCCGGCGGGGCCCCGATGAACAACGGCGCCCAGGTCGTGGCCGTGTTTGCCCTGATTGCCTTCGGGGGCACCGCGACGCTGATGCTGGTGCGGGCCTTCGCCCACCGGATCGCGGGCCGCGGCACCGACAATCGCGAACTGCAGGGCATCAAGGACGAGTTGGACCAGCTGCGCGCCGAGCACGACGACATGCGGACGCGGCTCGGCCAGGTGGATGAGATCCAGAGCCGCCTCGATTTCGCGGAGCGGGTCCTCGCGCAGTCGCGCGGCAAAGATGCGCTGCCAGGCCCGCGATGATGGATCCCGAATCCTTTCGCGCGTTGACCCGGCTGGCAGGGGTATTGGTTTCGGGTGCGACGTTCGTCTTTCTCGCCTACAGTCCCGTCGCGCGCGCGCTCGGCAACCGCATCCTGCACGGGAAGCTGCCGCCGGCGGATGAGGGCCGCGACGACGAGCGCATGGATCACATCTCGGGCGAGGTCGCCGCGATGCGGCACCACCTCAACGAGGCGCTCGAGCGGCTCGATTTCACCGAGCGCATGCTGACCCAGGCGCGGGAGCGTGGCCAGCTCGGCACCGGAAAGGACGACTGATGGAAGACATCGTCGCCATCGTCATGGTCTTCGGCGCGGGCATGGTCGCCATCGTCGCGTTCAGCCCCATCGGCCGGGCCATCGCCGACCGGGTGCGGGGCAAAGATGCCCTCGCGGCGCCTAACGAAGACGTCGATGACCTGCGCGCCCACCTCCAGAGCGTGCAGGAGCAGCTGAGCGAGCTCGCCGAGCGCCAGGATTTCGCCGAGCGGCTCCTCGCGCAGCAACGCGACAAGGGCCTGGTCGGCCCGGGCCGGTAAACGCCATGATGCAGTTGCCGCCGATCCCGCCGGACCCGAATATCATCATCGGGCAGCTCATCCCCATCGTGGGGATGCTGACCGGCGTGGTGATCACCGGCTTCGTGGTGCTGGGGCCAGTGGGCCGGGCCATCGGTGACGTGATCCGCCACTGGCTGGGCGGGGGCCGGCGCGACCAGGGTGGCGCGCTGCAGGCCGGTGACGTGGACGAGATCGTCGGCAAGCTCGACGCGATCTCGCACCAGGTGGGCGAGCTGGCCGAGCGGCAGGACTTTGCCGAGCGCATGCTGGCGCAGGTGCGGAAAGAACGATTGCCGGGTGGCGATGTTGCCGGCTGAAACCGTACGCGCGGTCGAGGCGTACGGATGAAGACCAAGGAGCGATACATGGCCGTGACAAAAGAAGGAATCGAGGCGTTCATCACGCGTCTCGAGAGCGAGGGAATCCACGCCAAGGAGGTCGGCAAGGGCCTGTGGGTGCTGCAGGGCGGCGCCGATAGCCCCGAGCTGGTGGTGCATTTCAACCCGCCGGTGGTGGTGCTGCGGGTCAAGGTGCTAGAGCTGGGTCCGGGCAACTCCAAGGCGGACCTGTACCGGCACCTGCTCAAGCTCAACGCGACGGACCTCATTCACGGGTCGTACGGCATCGACGGGGACAACGTGGTGCTGACCGACGCGCTCGAGCTCGAGAGCCTGGACTTCACCGAGTTCCAGGCCAGCTATGATTCGATGATGCTTGCGTTGGCGTCGCACCTCGCGACGCTTGCCCCTTACCGCCAGGCGTGATCAGCCATGGGAATCTTTGACCGTCTGACCACGATGCTCAGGTCGAACCTCAACGACCTGATCTCGCGTGCCGAGAATCCCGAGAAGATGCTCAACCAGCTGGTGCTCGATATGCGGAGCCAGCTGGCCAAGGCGAAGCAGCAGGTCGCCGCCGCCATCGCGGACGAGAAGCGTCTCCAGGCGCAGGCCGAGCAGGAGAAGAAGCTCGCCGAGGACTGGGAAAAGCGCGCCATGCTGGCGGTGCAGGAAGGCCGCGACGATCTCGCCAAGCAGGCGCTGCTGCGGCACGCCGAGCACATGCAGGCCGCGCAGCAGCTCGACGAGACGTGGCGCAAGCACGCCGCCGAGACGGAGTCGCTCAAGAACTCGCTGCGCACGCTGAACGACAAGATCGAGGAAGCCAAGCGCAAGAAGAACATCCTCATCGCGCGCCAGCGCCGCGCGGAAGCGCAGCAGCGCATCCACGAGACGATGTCGTCGATGAGCGACAAGAGCGCCTTCGAGACCTTCGAGCGGATGAGCGAGCGCATCGAGCAGAACGAGCGCAAGGCGATCGCCAATGCCGAGCTGTCCGAGGAGCTCGAGGGCGACCAGCTCCAGAAACAGTTCTCGCAGCTCGAGTACAAAGCCGACGCCGACACCCAGCTGCTCCAGCTCAAGGCCAAGATGGGCCTGATCGCCGGGCCCAAGAGCCAGGCGTCGAAGCAGATCGGCGCGGGCAAGGGCGACGTGCACGACGCCGAGCTGGTGGACGACGACGACCAGAAGCCCGGATCCTGACGCCGGCATGACCGACCCCGTCCCGGCGAAGCGCCGGGCGAGCCTCGGTATCGTGGTGCTCGCGGCCGGGGTCGCGGCCATTTTCTGGTACGTGCGCGACCTGCTCCTGGTCGCGTTCATCGCCGTGCTGCTGGCCGTCTACCTGGGGGGCCTCACCGACCTCCTGGTTCGCGTGACCCGCTCGCGGCGCCGCGCGCCGATCCTCCTACTGTCGCTGGTGCTCACGATCGCTGCGCTCGCGGGCATCGCCATGCTGGTGGCGCCGGCGGTCGCGGCGCAGGTCGCGGACCTGGTTGCGGCGGTCCCGGGCTATCTCACCGCCCTCGACCAGATGGTGCACCGGGTGGCCAGTTCCTCGGAGGTGCTGCGACGCACCGGGATGGCGTCGAGCCAGTCCGGCGTCGCCTCGGTCGCGCTGAACGAAGCCCTCGGGTTCCTGCGCCACAGCTTCTTCAGCTACGCGGCCGGGACCAGCCGGGTGCTCATCGATGGTCTCGCCGTCCTGGCGATGTCGCTTTATCTCGCCTTGCGGCCGATGACGTATGTGGGCGGGATCCTCAACGTGGTGCCGCCCCAGCACCGCGACACCGCCCGCGCCATCGCCGCCGACATCGCCGACACGCTGCGGTCCTGGGTCGGCGCGCAGCTGCTCGCGATGGTGGTCCTCGCGGTCGCCACCGCCATCGGCCTGCTGATTCTCGACGTGCCGTACTGGCTGGCGTTCAGCCTGCTCGCCGGCGTCGCCGTCATGATCCCGTTCTTCGGCTCGATGACGTCCACGCTGCTGCCGGCGCTGCTGGTGCTTCCCGACCGGGGGCCCCTCGCGGCGCTCGGGGTGGCGCTGGTCGGCGTCGCGGTGCACCTGGTCGAGGCGAACATCGTGCACCCGATCATCATGCAGCACCGGGTCGCGCTGCCGCCGGCGCTGACCATCATCGCGGTGCTGGTCATGGGCGCGGTGGCGGGACTGCTGGGGATGGTGGTCGCGGTGCCGCTGCTGGCGACGGTCATCGTACTCGTCAGGCACATCCTCATCTACCAGACCTACGGCGAGCGGCCGACGGACCTCGAAGTGCACGCCGTCCTCATGCCCGCGCGGTCGTCGAAATCCGTGCTGCCCGCCGGGGTGGACGCCGGCTAGCGCCCGGCGCCGGCCCTCAGGCGCGCGCCTTGAGCGCGCTGCGTGGCACCGTCGTCACCGGGTGCGCGGGATCGCCGAGATCCATCTGGTTCCAGCGCACCGCGAATCCCGATACGCTCCGGCCGCGCCGCCGCCGCAGGGCCCACCGCACGACTTTCAGCGCCGATCGCTCCGTCAGCATGCCGAATCGCTCCAGCAGCCCGTACCCGCCCACCAGGAATTCCTTGACCACGAACTCGCCATCGAGCTTCCCGGCAACCAGCTCCTCGATGCGGCCCACCGTCCGGCCGTCGGGATCGCGCACCATGCGTCCCAGCAGCAGCTCGACATGGCACTCGCGCGCGCTCACGGCGCCCCCGATCCGGGCAGCCGCCCGATGATGTGATCGCGCGCCCAGCGCTCCCAGGCGAGCAGCGGCGTGCGCGCGGCGTCGAGGTCGAGCCGGACGTGAATCTTCTCCAGGTGCACGCGGTCCCACGCAATGCGGTACGGCTCTCCGTGCTTCATGCCCCAGCGCCGCGCCGCCGCCTCCAGCACCCGGCGGAAGGGGCCCGCCAGCCGGCGCGCCGGCGCGATGCCCCCGACCTCGATCGCCGTAACCAGCGGCGGCTTGTCTTGACGCAGCAGCAGCACGATGCCGTCGGCCTTGCCGGCGGCGCGCCCCTGGCTGTCGGTGAGCTGCTCGTCGAGAATGTCGCGAACCAGGTGCATCAGCCCCCGCCAAAGATCTGGAGCGGGACGGTCACGATCGCGAGGATGAACGCCAGCGCGATGATCCCCATGACGACCGTGTTGGAGACCACGCTGTTACGATGCTCCCCCACGTACTGCGCGTCGTTCATCAGCACCAGGAAGGGCAGGATCGCGATCGGCAGGGAGGCAGCGGTGATCGCCATCGACAGCACCGTGAGCCGGAGCGGATCCACGCCGGCGACGATCGGCAGCGCGGCGAGCGGGATCAGCAGCGTGTAGACGAGGCTGAAGCGCGCCACCTCGCGCGGCGGCGCGTTCTTCGTCCAGGCCCAGCCCAGTCCCTGGGCGAGAAAGTAGGCCGCCGACAGCGCGACTTCGACGGCGGCGCCGAAACACGCGATGCCCAGCGCCCCGGCAAACAGCCCCGTCGCCGCGCGGCCCAGGGGGGAGAGGAGGAGCGGCATGGTCGTGAAGCTCTCGATCCGGATGCCGCGCGGGGCGAGAACGCCCGCGGCGCAGAGCAGGACCGCGATCGAGAGGAAGCCCCCGAACAGCATGCCGATGATGGCCACGGTTCGGTTGATCCCGAGGTCGCTCTCCTTCCACTTCTCCTCGACGGCGCCCGACGAGTAGAAATAGAACAGGTAGGGGCTGATCGACGCGCCGAGGATGCTGCACGCGAGAAACCAGTAGCGCGCCGTGTGGCGCGCGGGCAGCGATGGCAGGAAGCCCGCGGCCGCCTGCGACAACGGCGGATGCAGCTTGAGGGCGGAGACCGCGAAGCACAGCGTCACCAGCCCGAGCAGGGACACTGCCTGCTCGACAAAGTCGAACGAGCCCTTCCAGATGTAGAGCCACACCCCGAACGCGACCGGCAGCGCGAACCACTGGAACGGGACGCCGGTGGCGAGCTGGAGCGCGAAACACACGCCCCCGATTTCGGACGCGAGGACCAGCATGGCCACCAGCAACACGACCACGGCCAGGGCGGCGAAGAAGGGAAATCCGAACCGCTCGCGCACCGCGCTGGCGATGGTATAGCGGCTCACCGCCGCGAGGCGACCGCTCATCTCGACCAGGAAGAGCACGCAGAGGGTGCCGAGCGCGATGGTCCACGCGAGCTGGTACCGGAACTCGGCCCCCGCCTGCGCCGCGGTCGCGATCGATCCGGCTTCGAGAAACCCGCCGACACTGGTGGCGATCCCGAGCGTGACCTGGAGCGCCTTGTTGCCTTCACTCATCGGGAAGCGTACCCGAGCGCCGGCCCCCGGGTCCATCGGTTGCCGACTCCCGTCGCCCGCCCAACATCGATAGATTCACCGCCCCATGAACCCGCATCGCTATCTCATCATCGCCGAAGGGTCGTTTGGCCCCGAGACCTCGAAGACCGCCAACTCGGCGATCCGCTACCTCCCCGAGCGCGTCGTGGGCATCCTCGACAGCACGGCGAAGGGCCGCACCTGCCAGGACGTCCTCGGGTTCGGCGGCGCGATCCCGGTCCTGAAAACCATCGACGAAGGGTTCGCGCGGCAGCCGACCGCGATCCTCATCGGCATCGCCCCGGCTGGTGGCAAGCTCCCGGACGAGTGGCGCGGCTGGCTCCTCGCCGCGATCGACCGCGGGCTGCACCTCTGGAGCGGGCTGCACACCTACCTCGGCGACGACCCGGAATTCGCGGCGCGCGCGAAGGCGAAGGGCGTGACGATCACCGACGCCCGCAAGCCGCCCGAACACCTGCCGGTGTCGACGGCGAAGGCGAAGGATGTGGATGCCTACGTCGTGCTGACGGTGGGCAGCGACTGCAACGTCGGCAAGATGACCGCGCAGCTCCAGCTGGTGAAGGATCTCAATGCGCGCGGCCTGAAGACGCGGTTCGCGCCCACGGGGCAGACCGGCATCCTGATCGACGGCTGGGGCATCGCGGTGGACGCGGTGATCGCGGACTTCATCGGTGGCGCGGCCGAGCAGCTCGTGCTCGAGGGCGCGGTCGGGAGCGACGTGGTGCTGGTCGAGGGCCAGGGCAGCCTCATCCACCCGGGCTACTCGGGCGTCACCCTGGGGCTCCTGCACGGCTCGGCGCCGAGCGGGATGATCCTCTGCCACCAGAGCTCGCGCGAATTCGTGGGCGACTACGGTGGCCGGGAGGCCTGGCTGAAGATTCCGAAGCTGAGCGAGCTGGTGCGGATCTACGAGGATGCCGCGCGCCCGGTGCATCCGTCGACGGTCATCGCCGTGGCGCTCAACACCTACGACCTGAGCGATGCCGATGCGCGCGCGGCGATCGATGCGGCCCGGCGCGATACCGGCCTGCCCGCGACCGACCCCGTCCGCTACGACCCCGCGCCGCTGGTGGATGCCGTCGTCCGGGCGCACGCAGCCTGGAAGGAAACTCGTTAGGCGTCGGTCCCCAGGGCCCGGGCGGGCGCCGCCGCCGCTTCGGGTTCGCGCGGGACCCGGCGCCGCTCGTCGACCGGCCGCAGGCGCAGGCCTTCGATCGCGATCAGGCTGGCGATGGCAAAGCACAGGGCTGCGAGCACGAAGCTCGTCTGCTCCGGAAACATCACCAGCAGGACTCCCAGTACCGCGAAAATGCCCGCCCCCGCCGCCGTGAATTTGCGGCGGACCCCCCCCGCAATGCGCCGCAGCGTGACCACCGTCGCCATCTGGCGTTCGTACTTGGTGCGATGCCGTCCGTGCCGTTGCGGCTCGAGCAGCGGCTCGCCCGGTGCGTCAGCCTCCACCGCGCGGCCGCGGCGCCAGTAGCGGCCCGGGCGCAGCACGATCTCGTTGCTGTGAGCCATGTCGGACGTGAACTGGGTGGCGAGCTCCTCGTTGAACGCGGCCGACTCGATCACCACGTCCAGCTCGTAGTTCGCATAGAGGCTGGAGACGTTCATGTTGCTCGACCCGATCCGGACCCAGCGCTGGTCGGTGAGCATGGCCTTGGCGTGCAGCATGGTGCCACGCCACTCGAACACGCGCACCCCGGCGGCCAGGAGCTCGCGGTAACCGACGCGGGTGATGTCGCGCACCAGCCGGATGTCGCTGTTGCTGGGCACCAGGACGCGGACATCGACGCCACTGCGCGCGGCGTCGATCAGCGCGGTGGAGAGCGGAGGGGGCGCCGCGAGATAGGCGTCCCAGATCCAGATGCGCTCGAGCGCTGTGTCGTAGGCGAGTTGGGCGACGCGCGCGATGCGGGTGCGGCCGGGGACGCCTTCGACGACGCGCACATCGATGTCGCCGCGCGGCACCGGCGCCGCCGCCTCGAGGGCCTTCGGCGGCAGCGGGGGACCGGCACTGGCCCAGACCCGGCCGAAGGTCTGCTCGATGACCGTCGCCGCCGGCCCCTCGATGGATACGACCGTGTCGCGCCATGGCTGCCGGTCGCACGACGCGTCACCCGCCCATTCGTCGCCGAGACAGATGCCGCCGATGATCGCGTACGTGCCATCCACCACGAGCATCTTGCGGTGATTGCGCGAGAGCAGGTCGAGTGGGCGTGTCGTGGCGAGGGGATGAAAGGCGCGCACCTCGACGCCGGCCTGTCGCAGCATGCGCCAGTATCGTTCGGGCGTACCCCATGATCCCAGCGCGTCGTAGAGCACGCGCGCCGGCACGCCCTTGCTGGTCCGCTCACGCAGGGCCTCGGCAAACCGGGCCCCGGTCCGGTCGCCGCGGATGATGTAGTTCTCGAGGTGCACCCGATGTTCGGCGCGCGCGATGGCGTCCAGCATCGCCTCCAGCGCGGCGGGGCTATCGGCCAGGTGCCGCACGTCATTGCCCGGCACCGGACGGCCGTCCACGGCGCGGTTCATCGCGAGGGCGAGGGGGTCTGCCGCGGCTGGCTCGCTGGGCCGGGGTGGTTCGATCCGCAAACTCATCATTCCAAAGGTACACCGCAGGCTCACTCCCGGATCACGCGGGGGCCGCGCGTAGAATCGCGCCGCGCCGCCGCGCGCGGGTACCATGGTTTTTGTCCTCCGTCCCTATGTTCGCGGCGCTCCGGATCCCCCGGGGCGGCGCGGCCTCCGGGCCCGCCTGCGTTCAGCCTCTGGAGGACACGATGGAACGTTCCCTCACGCTCGTTCTCGTGACACACGGGCCGGCACGACAGGCCGCGCCGATTCTTGCGGAGCGCTTTCCGCACGTACGCTGCGAGACCGGGTCGCTGCTGATCGCGATCGGCCGGCGCGAGACGCCCGAAAGCGTGCTCGCGTACTGCCGTGAGCGCCGCATTGACGTGGTGGCCTCGTGCGTGGTGTCGCGGACGGTGCTTCCCACACCCACGTTGCAGGAGGTACGGCCATGACCCACCGCATCAGGCTCGCCCTCGTGGCGGGCATACTCGCCCTCACCCTCACCGGGTGCGAGCGCGACCCGTCGGGTATCGCGGGCCCTTCGCTCGCCCGCGCGCCCGGCATCCCGGCACCGGCGGCGACGCCGCGCGCCGACACCGCCGGCACGCGCGCCGGCTCGCTCATCCAGCTGGCCGATGCCTTCGGGCCCGGCATGAGCTGGTACGACGCCGAAGGGCATCACTATGAGATCCGGCTCGCCAGCGAAGACGCGGGCACCGCCGGCGACCTTCTCCACTATCGCGACGGCGAGCTTTTCGCCGAAACCGTGCCGGCGACGCGGGGGGGACAGGTCTCCGTCTACTCCGGTGGCGTGCTGGTCCAGGCATCGGCTCCGCAGGGAGGCCCCCTGGCCGCCCGCGCCGTGGGGGACGGGCGTGTCCTCCTCGACGGGCAGCACGCCGGCGCGCGGCCCTTCGGCCCGCGGCAGATGATGGCGTACCCCTGCCAGGACCAGGTCAACGCCTACCTGGTCTCTTCGGCCGAGCTCATCATCGCGGGTGCTTACCTGCAGCGCAACCGCGCCAGCAAGCGGGCGATCACGGCGTTCACGGCGGCCCTGGCCAACTGGGGCGCGGCCTGGAACGACCTCTACAACTGCATGGGCGGCTGAGAGCAATAGCGGGCGCGCGTTGCCGGTGACACGCCGGTGACGCGCGCGCGTATGGTGGACGCATGATTATCTCCTGGACATTTCTGGCCCCGCTGGTCGCGGGTGGCATCTCGGCTCGCGCATTGCTCGACGCGTGGCGCCGCTGGCGCCGGGGCGGCGCGACCCTCACCGAGGCCCTGGAAGAAGTCGGCATCGCTGGTCTGCTTCTCGGGATCGCCGCCGGCTCCATGAAGCATCCGCTTCTCGCCGGCGCCTTCGTCGTGCTGATGGGTTCCGCCGAGGTCGCGAGTGTGGTGACAGCGCGGCGGCTTCGGTCGCGCGCCGATGTCGACCGGCTCGAGGCGCCCCGGCAGGCCGGAGAAGAGTAGAAGGGGCGGCCCGACGCGATGGGTTGGTCCGCCATGGCATGATCGGGCGGTTTTCGCCAGTCCGTTCACGGCTGCACCACCCCCCGGGTGGCGTGTATACTTTACGCCGATGACGGCACCAGCAGGCTTCATTCCGTACCTCCCCGAGCGCATCCAGGGACTCGCCGCGATCGCCACCAATCTCTGGTGGAGCTGGCAGACCGGCGCCCGCGAGATGTTCCGCAGCATCGACGCCAACCTGTGGCAGCGCTCGCGGCACAATCCTCTCGAGCTCCTGCAGCGGGTCGAGCCCGCCCGGCTCCAAGGCTGTGCCGCCGATCCCGTCTTCCTGCGCCAATACGACGCCGTGCTGGCGGAGTATCTCGAGGCGATGGAGACCCGCGATACCTGGTTTGCGCGGCACCACCCCGAGGCCGGCGGCAGTACGATCGCCTATTTCTGCGCGGAGTTCGCGCTGCACAATTCCATTCCCGTCTACTCCGGCGGTCTTGGCGTTCTGGCGGGCGATCACTGCAAGGAATCGTCGGACCTCGGCCTGCCCCTTGTCGCCGTCGGCCTGTTCTATGTGAAGGGCTACTTCGACCAGAAGATGAGCGCGGATGGATGGCAGGAAGATTCGGACGAGGTGGTGAGCACGGCGATCATGCCGCTCACCCCGGTGCTGTCGGCAACCGGCGATCCCGCGCTGGTCTCCCTGCGCACGGCCGGCCGTGACGTCCACATCGGCGCCTGGCGGCTGATGGCGGGCCGCGTGGCCGTCTATCTCCTCGACACTGACCTGGAGCGCAACGATCCCGCCGATCGCGAGCTGTCCCACAAGCTCTACACCGGCGACGCCGAGCGGCGGCTCAAGCAGGAGTGGATCCTCGGCGTCGGCGGCGTGCGCATCCTGCGCGCCCTCGGCATCGCGCCCGCCGTCTGGCATGCCAACGAGGGACATGCCGCGTTCATGCTGATTGAGCGGCTGCGCGAGATGGCGCAGGCGGGGGTGCCGCGCGACGAAGCGGTGCGCCGTATCCGCGCCAGCAGCGTCTTCACGACGCACACGCCGGTGGCCGCGGGACACGACTCGTTCCCCATGACCGACGTCGAAAGAGTCACCGGCCCGTTCTGGGACGGAATGCACCTGGACCGGGATGCCTTCGCGTCCCTGGGCCGGCACCCGACCATGGGCCACGACGGCTATCACATGACGGTGGTGGCGCTGCGGCTGTCGGGCCGCGTCAACGGCGTCGCGGCGCGTCATGAGCGGGAGTCGCGGCGCATCTGGCGCGACCTGTGGAGTGGCCGGGACGCGTCCCACATCCCCATCGGGCACGTCACCAACGGCGTGCACCTGGGGACCTGGATGGCACAGCGGATGCGCGTGCTGCTGGGCGAGTATCTCGGCGCCGACTGGGAACAGCACTATGACGATCCCGCGCTGTGGGATCGCGTGATGGAGATCGACGACGCCAGGCTGTGGGGGGCCCACGAGCGCCTGCGCCATTTGCTGCACAGCTACATTCGCGAGGACGCCCGCCACCGCTGGCGCGATTACTGGCGTGATCCGGCCAAGCTGGCCGTGGCCGGCACGCTGCTCAGCCCGACGGCGTTCACCATCGGCTTCGCGCGTCGCTTCGCGAGCTACAAGCGGGCCGACCTGATTCTGCGCGACAGCGAGCGGCTGCGGCGCCTGCTCGTGAACCCGCGCCGTCCGGTGCAGCTCGTGTTCGCCGGCAAGGCGCATCCCGCCGACGATCCGGGGAAGGGTATTCTCCAGCGGGTGTACCGCATGGCGCAGGACCCGCAGTTCATGGGTCGCATTGCGTTCATCGAGGACTACGAGATGCATCTGGCACACCGCCTGGTGCAGGGGGTAGACCTGTGGCTCAATACGCCGCGCGTCCCCCTCGAGGCGTCGGGGACCAGCGGCATGAAGGCGGCGCTGAACGGTGTCCCGCAGCTGAGCACGATGGACGGCTGGTGGGCCGAAGGCTTCACGGGCAACAACGGATGGGCGATTCCCCTCGCGGGCGCGGAGGACGATCCGGATGACCACGACCTGGAGCGCCTGTTCGCGATCCTGGAGCAGGAAGTGGTGCCGCGGTTCTACGACCGCGATGCGCGCGGCATTCCCGTCGCCTGGGTCAGCACGATGAAGCATGCCATCCGCACCGCGGGCGCGGGCTTCACGGCTCGCCGCATGATGCTGGACTACGTGCGTGACTACTACATTCCCGCCGCCTCCGGCATGCTGCCGGGGGACGATCCGCCGACGGCCTGACACCGATGCCCGCCGCCGCCGCGAATGTCGGATCGCTGCACCTCACCGCCGAGCTGTGGCCCTTTGCGCGGACCGGCGGCCTCGGTCAGGCGGTCGCGGACATCGCCAAGTATCAGGCGCTCGCCGGCGTGCGGGCGCACGTCATCATGCCGCTCTACCGGATGGCCCACGAGCACATCGACGAGCTGATTCCCTTCGCCGATCCCTTCACTGTCCGGATGAACGGCGTTGATGAGGAGGTCCGCTGCTGGGAGCTCGGGGGCAACGACGGCGGTCCGCGGACCTTCTTTCTGGATCACCCGCCATCGTTCGATCGCCCGGGCATCTATGGCGACGAGGGCGGCGACTATCCCGACAACGACCGGCGGTTTGCGCTCTTCAGTCTGGCGTCGCTGGAGGTCGCGCGGCGGCTCCAGCGGGACGGCATCAACCTGGTGCTGCATGCCCATGACTGGCACACGGCGCTGGCCCCCGTCTACCTGCGCACGCGGACGCACGACAACGAGCTCGACAACCTCCCCGTGGTGCTCACCGTGCATAACGGCGGGTTCCAGGGGCATTACGGGCCCGAAACGCTCGCGCGCATCGGGTTGCCCGAATACCTGTGGTCGGTGGACTACATGGAGTGGTACGGCCGCCTGAACTACCTGAAGGGCGGCCTCCGGTTCGCCGATATGGTCACCACGGTGAGCCCGACCCACGCGGTCGAGATGCGCTCGGAGGTCGGCGGCTTTGGTCTGCACGACGTGTTCCAGCGCCTCGCCGAGCGATTCGTGGGCATCCGTAACGGCATCGACACGGTGCTGTGGGACCCGGCGACCGACACGGAGATCACCGGGCATTTCGACGCCGACAATCTCACGCTGAAGGCCAAGTGCAAGGCCGCGCTGCAGCGCCACTGGAATCTTCCCCAGCGCGCCCGCGTGCCGATTTTCGGCATGAGCGCCCGCCTCGTGTCGCAGAAGGGGATGGACCTGATCGTCGGCTCCGAGAGCCTCGTCAGTCTCGGCGCGCAGTTCATCTTCCTCGGCGCCGGCGAGGCCCGCTACGAAAACGCGCTTCGCGAGCTGGCGCAGCGGTACCCCGACCGCATCGGCGTGAACACCAATTTCACCGACAAGCTCGAGCACCGGCTGCTGGCCGGCGCGAATTTCCTGCTCATGCCCTCGCTCTACGAGCCGTGCGGCCTCACCCAGATGCGGTCCCAGCGATACGGCGCGCTGCCGGTGGCCCGCCGCGTCGGCGGCCTCGCCGATACCATCATCGACGGCGTGACCGGATTTCTCTTCGACATCTACACGCCCGCCGAGTTCGACCAGTGCGTGGCGCGCGCCCTTGGGGTATACGAAGACCAGCCGACCTACCTGGAGCATACCCGCGCTGCGATGCGCCTCGATTTTTCCTGGACGGAGCCCGTCGCGCGGTACGTCGAGCTCTACCGCCGCGTCCTCGCGGCTCGCTGATGGATTTCGTCCTCGCCCTCCACAGTCACCTGCCGTTCGTCCTGCACCATGGCCGGTGGCCGCATGGCAGCGACTGGCTCTGTGAGGCCGCGGTGGACACCTACCTCCCGCTGCTCGAGGCGTTGCAGGCGCTCGAGCGCGAAGGAGTGGACGCGCCGGTCACGCTCGGGATCACGCCGGTCCTCGCGAGCCAGATTGCCAACCCGTCCTTCCTCGTCGAGCTCGATGCCTTCGTG
>JAYTEN010000064.1:0-3805 GCA_043735145.1 Gemmatimonadota bacterium
AGACGTCGAGCAGGCTCTGCACCAGCCGGTAGTCCTGGACGTCGTTGAGGGCGGCGAAATGGACGATCAGGTCGCCGTCGGGCGGGTCGTGCCGGTACAACCACGATTCGTTAGGCTCGAAGCCGTTGCCCTGGAACGACGAGCGGTCGTCGGGTGCGCCGTGGCGCAGGTAGATCACGCCGCGGTCGTCGAAATCCTTCTGGCTGGTGTCGCGGAAGGCGAAGGCGACGTCGAAGCCACGGCGCTTGCTGGGGAGCGAGAAGTTGTCCAGGGCATACTGGTAGCGGCGGAACTGCTCCGACAGGCGCTCGCCGGCGCGCCGGCCGTCGGTGATGTCGCGCCCGAACCAGAAGCGCCGCAGCCAGATCCAGGCGCTGTCGGGCGACGTGGCGTCGAAGACCACGAGCTCCGCGGGCGACGCGAACCAGCGCAGGTCCCGGCGCGCCTCGAGGCGCGCCGAGTCGGAGAGGGAGCGCGTCACGCCGGCGAAGTAGTGCACTACGACCGAGTCGGCCATCGCCTTCTGCGCGAAGGTGCGGGCCAGCTCGATGCCGCCGACGGCCGAGTCGCCGCCGTTGCGCATGAAGGCATGGAACGCCGCCAGCGCCGAATCGTGGCTCAGCAGCCGCCGCTCCACCCGCCCGCGCACCAGCTGGACTTCCGGCACCCGCCCCGCCGGAGTGCCCGCCGCCTGGCGCAGCGCCGCCTGCGCGATCACGAGCCGCGGCGCGATGCGCTGGCGCATGGCGGCGTTGGCGAGATCCACCAGTGCGGCGCTGAACGTCGGGTCCACCTCGACCGCGTGCGCGAAGGCGCGCACCGCGCGCGACAGTGCGTCCTGGCCGAGCAGCTGGCGCAGGTTCTCCACGATGATCAGGTCCGCCTCGCCCGACAGCATCTCCGACATGCCGAGGTAGTACCAGGCGTAGGGCCAGCGCGGCCGCAGGTCCGCGGCCCACTGGAATTCGCTCGCCGCGTCGTTGTAGCGCTTCTTGACGCCCGTCAGCTCGCCGAGCCGGTAGGCGACGAATCCCAGCTCGAAATGGATGAAGGGATTGTCGCGATCGGTGCGCGCCACGGCGATGCGCTGGCGCTCGTACGAGACGAGATAATTGGAGTCGCTGACGGTCTGGAGGCTGCCGCGGATCGAGTCGATCACCGCGCGCTCGCGGGGTTCCTGCGCGTGGACGGCGCGCACCAGGACCCACCCGAGGGCAAGGATGACGGCACCATGGCGGAACATGCCTATCACAATACACCAGAGACGCCGGAGTTGCGTTCCCTGATTGAAACATGTCCGAAAGTGCCGCCGTGCGTCGTATGACTCACGACTCACGACCCGCGACGTTCAGAAACTCGACCCCAGCGCCACCCAGGCCCCGGCCCGGCCGGCATCGCGGATCCGCAACGCACTTCCGAGGCGCAGCCGCAGCGGCACTTCGTAGCCGATGCCGAGGTCCAGCGCGAACTCGGCGCCGACCGACCAGATCCACGACGCGCAGTTGCGCGCGATGATGTTCCCGGTGCCGAAGCCGGGACAATAGATGTCGTTCCAGGCCATGCCGGCGTCGGTAAAGAGCGAGCCCGAGATGCGATCCAGGCCGAGCGGCAGCATCCCGATGCCGCGGTCGACCAGCGCGATGGGCAGCCGGTTCTCGAGCGTGATACCGGCCGCGCGTCGGCCGGCGAGCGTACCGGGCGCATAGCCGCGCACCTGGAAGGTCCGGCTGCTCCCGCCGAGGGCGACACCGGGCAGCACGTCCAGCGCGCTGCTGGAAACGCCGCCGACCGAAAAATTCTGGCGGTCGCTGCCGAGGTCCACGCCAAAGGCGCCGCGCACGCCGAAGACCTGCCGCGCGAACGTGCCCGAGCGCCCCGACGAAAACCCGATGCCGCGCAGCACGATCTGGGTCGAATGGAGCCCGCCCGACACCCGCTGCCGGTAGCGGACGCTGGCCGACAGGCGCCACCCGTCCTGCGGCGAGATACCGAGCGCCGCGCCGGCGAGATGGGACCACGTCCCGGTCGCATTGACGCCACGGCGCGTGACCCGCCGGTCTTCGCTCAGCTCGAGCCCGACGCGCACGCTGCCCTGGCTGCGCAGCCGGCGCCTGACGAACGTGACGCCCGCGCGGAAGGCATCGTTCGGCGCGCAGCAGGTGACGACGCCCGGCGTGGCGGGCGTGGGCGACGGCCCCGCCTGCGCGAGATACAACTCGGGGCGGTGCGCGACCGAGGCGTCGATCACCAGGTTGCGCAGGCCCGCGAAGGACCAGCCCGCGTCCGCCTGCACCTTGCCACCTAACGATCCCAGCCCGGCGAGGACCGAGGCGCCCCAGGCGTGACGATCGAGGGCGTCGCTCCCCGAGGAGAGGGCGCCGAGCCAGGCGCCGCCCGACTCGAGGAAGAACTGCGGGATCCAGTATTGCGGCAGCACCGACGGAAAGGCGTGGTACCCGTGTTCGGCGACGATCGTCGCCGCGGGCGCCTCGGGTGCGGCGGGCAGCGCCCGGGTCGCGCCCGTCGCGACGACGCCCGTCGCCGCCAGCGCGGCGGCGACCAGACGGAATCCGCCGGCATGGTAGGCGACGTACAGGATGCTGTCGCCCGCGACGGGCGCGGGGTACCAGGCCGCATAGCGCTCGGTCGTGAGCACCTCGATGTCGCCGGTGGTCAGCACGCTGGTGCCGACGAGTTGCGGCGTGCCGTCCACCTCGCGCGACCAGACGACGAAGCCCCCGTCCGCCGTGAAGGCGGGGTGCAGGTCGGGTACCCGGTCGTGGGTAACCTGTCGCACGAGCCCGCCATCGCGGCTCATGAGGACGATGTCGTGCCACCCGTTCTCGACGCGCACCAGCGCGAGGGTGCGGCCGCCGGGATCGAAGCGCGGCGTCGCGTACTCGACCCCGGGGGCGCTGGGCGCGATGACGCGCCAGCGCGCGGGGTCGATCGCGCCCGGGCCGGCGCCGGCCGGCGCCAGCACCAGCTCGTTGCCGCCGGGGACGACGCGCACCGCCACGATCGCGCCGTCGGAGGCGGCGTCGGCTTCGCGCAGGCGCATGCCGCGGGTGAGTTGCCGGGAGCGGCCGTCCATGCCGATGCGCCACAGGTCGCCGCGCACCGCGAACGCGTCCACCGACTCGAGCTGGCTCGCCAGCACGGCGCCGTCGGGCAGCCAGGCGAGCGCGTTGACCGGGTTGAGGCGCGCGATCCTGCGCCACGGCGGGCTGCCGTCGGGCCGCGCGGGCGCCCGGCGATCGAAGACCATGAGCCGGGTGACGTCACGTCCATCGTTATGCGCGAAAGCGACGAAGCGGCTATCGTGAGAGACTCGCGCGGCCAGTGCGAGGCGCAGGTCCGTGAACAGCGGGGGACCGGGGGACGGGGGGATAGCGGGACGGGACGTGCCGTCGGGTCCCGTCCCCCCGTCCCCCCGTCCCACCGTCCCCCATGACTCCGCGATCGTCTCCCCAGTCGCGCCTTTCCAGGCCGCGCCCAGCTGGAAGTAGGGAAACGGGAGCGTGGCGAGGCGGGAGACGAAGCGGACGATCGCGCTGTCGCCGCGCCGCTGGGCGGTGGCGCCCATGACGGTCGCGCCGAAGGCGTAGGCGCGAATGCCGGCGGGCCACTTCGGCGTCGGCGTGTTCGCCGCATCGAGACGAAGCCCGCCTTGCTCCTCCGCGGCGGCACGCACGACGGCCCGGTGGAAGGCGCCCTCGAGGCGACCCTCGCCGGTAATGCGCGACTCGTAGAACACCGCGAGCCCCTCGCGCATCCACGGCGGCGTGTAATTGTTGGGAAAGAG
>JAYTEN010000065.1:0-3939 GCA_043735145.1 Gemmatimonadota bacterium
CGGCGCGCCAGCTCGAGGGCCGTGGCCCGGCCGATCCCCGTGGCCGCGCCGGTGACGATGGCGCAGCGGCCGTTGAGATCGGATTTTCCCTCGGGCGAGAGCTGCGGCTCTTCGCGTCCGGAGACTTCCTCGAGCAGCGCCGTGATGGCGTCGGTCTTCTCACGTTTCGTCATGGTCCCGACGGCGAACGTAGCCCGGCCTCTGGGGGGCCGCAAGGCGCTCCATTGACCTGCCTACCGGTCCAACCGTATGCTAGCGGCCAACATGCACCCCCTCGCCCGAAAAATCGGATGGCTCCTGGTCGCGGCCCTCGGCGCGACCGCGTGGACCGCGCTGGCCCTGCTCCGCGGCGAAACCGTGAGCGCTGCCTGGATCCTGGTGGCCGGCGTCGCGTCGTACGTCATCGCCTACCGTTTCTATTCGCGCTTCCTCGCCTTCAGGGTCTTCGGCCTCGACGACCGGCGCGCGACGCCGGCCGAGCGGCTGGGGAACGGGCGCGACTTCGTGCCGACGAGCAAGTGGGTGCTCTACGGGCATCACTTCGCGGCGATTTCCGGCGCGGGGCCGCTGATCGGACCGATCCTCGCCGCGCAGTTCGGCTACCTGCCGGGGACGATCTGGCTGGTGGCGGGCGTCTGCATCGGCGGCGCGGTGCAGGACTTCACCATCCTGTTCTGCTCGATCCGGCGCGACGGCAAGTCGTTAGGCCAGATGGCCAAGGAGGAGATCAATCCGCTCGCCGGGTTCGCGGCGATGGTCGCCATCCTCGCGATCATGGTGATCCTGCTCGCGGTGCTGGCGCTGATCGTGGTGAACGCGCTGCGCGATTCGCCCTGGGGACTCTTCACCATCGCGTGCACCATCCCCATCGCCCTGCTGATGGGTCTGTGGATGAAGCGCTGGCGCCCCGGACGGACCGCCGAGGCGACGGCGTTCGGCGTGGTGCTGCTGATCGCGGCGCTGGTGGGCGGGCGCTACGTCTCGGAGAACCCGCAGCTCGCGGCGCTGTTCACCTGGCGCGGCACCAGCATCGCGTGGGCGATGATCGCCTACGGCTTCGTCGCGTCGGTGCTGCCGGTGTGGCTGCTGCTCTGTCCGCGCGACTATCTCTCGACCTTCCTGAAGATCGGCACCGTCGCGGTGCTCGGCGCCGCCATCCTGCTGATCCTCCCGCCGCTCCACATGCCCGCGGTGACGCGGTTCGTGGACGGCACCGGCCCGATCTTTGCCGGCAAGCTCTTTCCGTTCGCGTTCATCACCATTGCCTGCGGCGCGGTGTCGGGCTTTCACGCGCTGATCGCGAGCGGCACGACGCCCAAGATGGTGACGCGCGAGACCGACGCGCGGCTGATCGGCTACGGCGCGATGCTCACCGAGTCGTTCGTCGGCCTGATGGCGATCATCGCCGCCGCGACGCTCGACCCCGGCGTGTACTTCGCGATGAATGCGCCCGCCGCCGCGCTGGGCGGCACGCTGGAAACCGCCGCCTCGAAGATCGCGGAGTGGGGGTTCGTGGTGACCCCTGGCCAGATGCAGGCCCTCGCGCACCAGGTGGGCGAGGTGACGCTGATGAGCCGCGTCGGCGGCGCGCCGTCGCTCGCGGTGGGGATGGCGGCGATTCTCCAGGGCGTTTTCAGCGGCGCGGGGCTCGCGCTCTGGTATCACTTCGCGCTGATGTTCGAGGCGATGTTCATCCTGACGACCGTCGACACCGGCACGCGCGTGGGCCGCTTCATGCTCCAGGAGCTGCTGGGACATGTCTGGGCGCCGATGGGCCGCGTGTCGTGGTATCCCGGCATCGTGATTTCGAGCGCCGCCGTCGTCGGGGGGTGGGGCTGGTTCCTCTACCAGGGCGTCATCGACCCGCTGGGCGGCGTGAATTCGCTCTGGCCGCTCTTCGGCCTCGCCAATCAGCTCCTCGCCGCGATCGCGTTGTGTGTGGGCACGACGATCCTGATCAAGATGGGCAAGGCGCGCTACGCCTGGGTGACGGCGGTTCCGTTGACATGGCTCTGCCTGGTGACGCTGAGCGCGGGATGGCAGAAGGTCTTCGCCGCCGACCCGCGGCTCGGGTTCCTGGCGCAGGCCCGCGCACTCGCGGGCGCGACGGATCCAGGGGTGGCGCAGCGGATCTTCAGCGCGAACCTCGACGCCGGGCTCACGCTGTTCTTCATGGCGGTGGTGGTGGTGGTGATCCTGGCGAGCGCGCGCGAGTGGTGGCTGGTGCTGTCGAAGCGGAAAACTCCCGTTGTATCCGAGACGCCGTTCGTCGAAACGGCGATCGCCGCAGACTAAAGCGGGCGGCCACAGGGGACGCCACTACGAAAGAGGGCGACCACAAGGGTCGCCCCAACGGGTCGCCCCAACGGGTCGCCCCAACTGGTCGCCCTAACGGGATCTCGTAGGGGCGACCCTGGTGGTGGCCCTGCGAAATCACAATCCCATGCCCCAGCGGATCAGCGACACCGGCAGCCCGCCGTACGAAAGCACCTCGTCGTGGAAGGCGCGCAGAGAAAACTTCGGGCCCGCCCGCTTCCGGTAGTCATCCCGCAGCGACACCAGCTCCCGCCGCCCGACCGCATAGCACAGCTGGTACGCCGGGGCGCCGCAGTAGCGCGCCACTTCCGCCTCGGCGCTCTCGCGACCGATCCCCAGCCGGTCCACCATGTACTGGACGGCCGCGGATGAGCTCATGCCGGCGGTGTGCAGGCGGATGTCGAGGACGATGCGCACCGCGCGCCACAGCAGGTGCAGCCGCTGGAAGAACTGCTCTTCCGGCCGGGCGAGAAAACCCAGCTCGCTGAGCAGCTCCTCGCAGTAGAGCGCCCACCCTTCGACGGTCACCGGCGAGCTCACCACGCGGCGGACGGGCGAGTCCTGGCTCTGGGCCACCAGGAACTGCAGGTGATGCCCGGGATAACCCTCGTGGAGCGCGGTGCAGGCGATCTCGTGGATGCAATGATCCTTGAGCTGCGCCGGCGACGGCACCGTCACGTAGAACCAGCCGCGCCGATCGGAGGCGAAGGCGCCCGGCGGGTCATACGCCGCGAACGGAATGAGCGGTTTCATGAACGCCGGCGTGGCGATCACCTCCAGCGGCCCGTCGGGGATACTGGCCAGGCCGCGTTCTTCCACGAAGTCCTTCGCTCGTTCCATCTCGCCGGCGTAGTACTCGACCAGGCCCTCTACGCGCGGCGTGACTTCCCGCAGCCGGTCGGCCAGCGCGCGCCAGGGGGTTCCCGGCGCGATGGCTTCGGCGCGCTTTTCGAGGTCGGCCTCGACCTCGGCGACCAGCGCTTCGCCATACCGCAGCATCTGGGTCGACGTTTCCTTGAGGGCGTGCTCGAAATGGAGCCGGAAGTCGAAGTTGTCCGGGCCGATGGCGAAATCGCCGTCCGAGCGCGCCTCGAGCTCGCCGGCGAGAAAGTCGCCGAAGTTCTGGAACGCATCGCGCGCCGGCGGCAGCGCCAGGGCGACCAGGTCGCGCTCTTGCACGGGGAGCGTCGCGGCGAACTGCGGAATGGCGTCGCGCAGCAGCGCATTGCCGCCGTGCATCACCGAGAGCGCCGTCCGCGTGAAAATCGGCGCCGGACGGGTGAGCGTGGCCTGCGCATCGGCCAGGAAGCGCGGCACCTCGGCGAGGCGTCCGGCGAGCGACCGGGCGCGCCGCTCGATCGGCTGGTCGTCGCGGATCATCAGCGCGAAGAGGCCGCTCAGCAGGTGCGTCAGGTGGAACTCGGGATTCAGCTCGTGCGGCTTTTCCTTCTCGAAGCGCATGATGGTGACGCGCAGCTCGTTGAGCACCGCGGTGCTCTCGATGTTCTCGTCACGCGCGTCGAGCTCCAGCGCCTCGAAGGCCAGCGACATGGATTTCATCGCCGCCACGGCGACGCGGATGTCGCTCTGGGTGAACTGGCCGAGCCGCGCGTCGTACTCGCT
>JAYTEN010000066.1:0-1736 GCA_043735145.1 Gemmatimonadota bacterium
TCCCCCTATCCTCGCTGCGTCTCCTCGCCACGCCGCGAACGATCCGCGTGCGCATGGGCCGCGCCGGCCTGGAGGCGATCCGCGACGGCGATACCTGGCACGACATCACCGGATGGAGCGGGCCGGAACGCATCGCGCCCCGCTGGTGGGCGACGACCGACGGGGTGCGCGACTACTTCGGCGCGCGTGCCGCCGACGGCACGCTGTGGCTGCTGTTCCGGACGAAGAAGACCTGGTTCCTGGAGGGATGGTGGGACTAGGGGACCAGCGCCGCCTCGACAAAATCGAGCTCGACGGCGCGCCGCGTCCCGCACGCCGCGGGCGGCGGCGTCATCACCACGTGTGCGCCCGCCATCACGACCACCGTGTCGCCCGCGAGCGCGGCCGGCGGATTCAGCACGGCGTACTGGTGCGCGGCGCCGAAAACGCCGCCGATCAGCACCACGCAGCCGACGCTGTCGGGACCGAGGGTGCCGAGGCCCGCCATGTAGCGCGTCGTGTCGGGCGACTCGGCCAGCGTGATCGGGCCGGCAATGCGGCTGATGACTTCGCCGCGCGCGGACAGCAGCGTCGCCCGTATCACGTAGTACGCCGTCGTCTGGCCGGCGGGCGCGACGAGCAGCGGCAGCGGCAGCAGCGTATCGGACGGGAAAGCGGGAATGGCCAACGGACAGATCTGGCCGCGCGGCGTGGACCGGCCATCCACGATGACCTCCGTGGCGTTCGCCGTAATGGTGATGACCTGGTCGGAGCAGAAATCGGTGTAGATCTGCGCCAGCAATTTCCCGGGGGCGGCGGCCGTGACCGCCGCGGGCCATTCCAGCCAGCGCATCGCAATCGGATAGGACACGGAGGGCGCAGCAGGGTCCGCGCAGGCGGCGAGCGCGATCGCCGCGATCGCCAGGCGGACGCGGGATGAGCTACGTCGAGTTGCACTGCCATTCGGCATTTTCATTGCTGGACGGTGCCTCCAATCCGGAAACCCTGGTACACCGCGCGGCCCGCATCGGCATGACCGCCATCGCCCTCACCGACCACGACGACCTGGGCGGCGCCGTCCGCTGGTCCGAGGCCGGGGGCTCGAGCGGGATCGATACCCTGATCGGACTCGAGCTGACCGTCGGGGGAGCGGAGACCCGCAGCCACCTGACCCTCCTTGCATGTAACGAAGAAGGCTACCGGAATCTGTCACGGCTCGTCACGGCGGCGCGCGCCGGTGACCGTGGAGACCCCTGCGCAGCCTGGAACACCGTTGCCGCCCATGCCGCCGGCCTGTTCGCGCTCACCGGCTGTTCCTTCGGTGAGGTGCCGCGCCGGCTCGCCCGGGGCGATGAGCGCGGCGCGCGCGAGCGGCTCGGCTGGCTCGCCGAAGTGTTCCACGGCAACGTCGCCGTCGAATGCTGGGACCACGGGCTCGCCGAAGAACGCGCCGTCGTGCCGAAGCTCATCGCCCTCGCCGGCGAGCTCGACCTGCCCTGGGTCGTGACCAACGACGTCCACTATGCCGCGCCGGCCGGCCGGCTGGTGCACGACGTCCTCACCTGCCTGCGCCATCAGACCACGCTGGACGAAGCGGGCACGCTGCTGCGGCCCAGCGGCGAGTGGCATCTCAAGACTCCCGAACGGATGGAGCATCACTGGCGCCACTATCCCGAGGCCATCGCCGCCACGCGCGACGTGGCCGACCGGTGCGCCTTCCGCATGGGCCAGCTCACGCCCGCGCTGCCGTCGTTTCC
>JAYTEN010000067.1:0-10393 GCA_043735145.1 Gemmatimonadota bacterium
GCGGTCCCCCAGGCGTGCACCAGCTCCTTGGGGCGGCTGATGAGGGCCAGGATTTCGACCAGCGGCCGTTCGCGCGCGAGACGGGTGAGCCCGGCCGAATCGGTCGAGACGAGCGCGCCGTGCAGGGTATGGCCGGCGAGAATCGCGCGCGCCGTCTCGACGGTCTGCGCGCCGCCGGTCCAGCGCTCGATGATCTCCATCGGCAGCGTCTCGCCGGCGTCGCGGGGAAGGTCGAAAAACCCCGGCGGAAATCGTTCACTGGAGAACTTGGGCACGAATTCAATATATCTTTCGGAGGAAGGTGAAGAACGTGAAGAACGTGAAGAACGTGAAGAAAGGGATGGAATGGCACGGAAGTCGGGCTGGGCAACGGAGCGGCCGACGATCGAGGTGCGGGGTTCCGCGATCCAGGGCCGGGGCGTGTATACCGGCGAGGAGATCCGGAAGAACACCTGGATCGTCGAGTACCAGGGCGAGCGCATCAGCCACGACGAGGCGGACATGCGCTACGACGACGACTCGATGGCTCGCCACCACACGTTTCTCTTCATCGTGGACGACCAGGTGTGCATCGACGCCGCGTCGGAGGGCAACGAGGCGCGCTACATCAACCACTCCTGCGATCCCAACTGCGAAGCCGTACTGTCGGTCGACGACAAGGAAATCTGGATCTGCGCCCTGCGCGACATCGCGCCCGGCGAAGAGCTGACCTACGATTACGGCTACGTCATCGACGAAGAGAGTGTCGAAGAGGCGCTGCGGAAGTATCCCTGCTACTGCGGCTCGCCGAAGTGCCGGGGGACGATCCTGCATCTGAACAAGGCGCTGAAGCGATAGCTTTCAGCCTGCCGGCTGGACCGCCTCGACGTCGATCGTGATCCGGATCTCGTCTCCCACTACCTGCGCGCCTTCCATCAGCCGGGTCATGTTCACGCCGAAATCGTGCCGGTTGATCGTCGTGGTCGCCGTAAAGGCGACGCGCTTCGAGCGGGCGCCATTGAGGCTCCCCGTGATTTCGGTATCGAGGATGACGGGCTTCGTCACGCCGCGCAGGGTGAGATCGCCGGTGATGCGCAGGTGCGTGGGATCCACCACCTGGACGCTTCGGCTGACGAAGGTCATCTCCGGAAAGCTGTCCACCGCGAGATAGCTGCCCGAGCGGATGTCATTGTCGCGGCGGTCATTGCTGGTGTTGGCGCTGGCGGTCTGGATGTGGGCCGCCACGCTCGCGGCCGCCGGGTTTGCGGGATCGTAGATCAGGTCCATCGACCACTGCTTGAACTCGCCATTCACCCAGCTGATGCCCAGGTGTCGCACGCGGAAGCTCACGGCGCTATGGCCGGCGTCCAGGCGCCAGCCGTTGGGCGGCAGCGGCGTCTGCGGCTGCTGTCCGGGCGGCGGACCCTGCGGCGCCCCGGCGGGAGCGGCGGGCTGCTGCGCGGCGGCGGCGATCGGCGTCAGGGCGGCGAATACGAGCGAACAGAGAACACGACGCATGGCAACTCCGGTGTGAAAGTAGCGCGTGAATGATATCTTGGGCGCGTGACTCTTCGCGACCTGGTCCTCATCCGCCTTGGCGTCGCGGTCAATCTCGTGATCGGGCAGATCGTCGCGGCGCTGCTCCTGCCCATCTATCTCGACAGCATCGGCACCATGCTGGTAGCGGCGCTCATCGGCCCGCGGGCCGCGATCGCGACCGGGTTGACATCGCAGGTCCTCGGCGCGGTGCTGTCGGGAAACTTCACCTGGCTGCCGTTCGGCGTCATCCAGGTACTCATTGCTGTATACGCGGCGGGCGCGGCCCGCGTTGGCGCGTTGAAACGCCTGCGCACCGCCCTTCCGGCAGGTTTCCTTCTGGGACTCCTCGGCGGCGTCGCGGCGGCGCCGATTGCCTACTACCTGTTCGGCGGCGCGACCGCCGGCGGCGTGACGGCGCTCACCACCGCGATGCGCGCGGTCGGCGTGCCCCTTCAGCTCGCCGTTTTCATTTCTTCCATCAGCTCCGACCTGGTGGACAAGACGATTGCGTTCGGCCTCGTCTGTCTCATTCTGCGCAACCTGCCGGGCCACCTCGCGGCGCGTTTTCCGGTGCTCGCGTCGTGATCGGATTCCGCGACGGCGCGTCGCCACTGCACCGGCTGCATCCGTACACGCCACTCGCCGTCGCAACAGCGATCCTCTGTCTCGTCTTCGCGGTGGATTCGCCGGGGCTGATTGGTTTGCTGCTCGCGGCCGCCATCCTGCTTGCCGTCGTCGGACAATCGCTGCGCTACGTGGCGCGGCCCGCACTGTTGCTCAGCCTTCCCACGCTGCTGCTCCTCTTCATTCTGCACGGTGTGCTCGGCCCCGAGCCATACCGGATGATCGGGCCGATGCAGCTCAGCGCGCCGGGGCTGGAGCGCGCGCTCGTCCTCGGCGGACGCATCGCCGCGATCCTCTTCGCATTCCTCACCGTGCTCGCGACGGTATCGCCGGCGCGGCTGGTCGAGGCGATGACCGAGCGGCATGTCTCGTTCGGCATCACGTACCTGCTCGTGTCCACGCTGACCATGGTCCCCCGGCTGCGCGACCGCGCGGCGCAGATTCTCGAAGCCCAGCAGTGCCGCGGCCTGCGCCTGGGCGGCTCGCCGGTCGCCCGGGTCGCCGCGCTGGGCCCGCTGGTGCTGCCGCTGGTCCTCGGCGCGCTCGCCGAGGTGGACGAGCAGGTGCTCGCCCTCGATACCCGCGGCGTCACCAGCGGCCGGCAGCGCACCGCGCTCGACCCGCCGCCTGACACCGCCGTCGAATGGGCGGCGCGCTGGATCTGTCTCTGCCTCGTCCTCGCGGCCTGGTGCCAGAAACTGCTCCCGCTGCTGGCGCCCCTCGGCGCGCCCCACATCCAGATCAGCCATTGAGCCTGCTCCGGCTGGACGGCGCGACCTTTCGTTATGCGGGTGCCGCGGAGCCGGCGCTCGACCGCATCGCCCTCGAGATCCACGCGGGCGAGCTGATTGGGCTGGCGGGCCGCCCCGGCAGCGGGACGTCCACGCTGCTTCTGGTGGCGGGCGGGTACGCCCCGCGACTGGTGGGCGGCACGCTGACCGGCACGCGGGAGCTGGCCGCCCGGCGCCCCGCGATCGTCTTCGCCGCACCCTGGACGCAGCTCACCGGTCTGTGCCACACGGTATTCGCGGAGGTGGCTTTCGGCCCCGCCTCGCACGGTCTTCCGGCGGGCGAGATCCGGGAGATCGTCGCCGCGCAGCTCGAGCGGCTCGGTATCGGGCACCTGGCGACGCGCGACCCCTCGACCCTGTCGGGCGGCGAGCTCCAGCGGACGATCGTGGCGTCGGCCCTCGCGCTGGAGCCGGACCTGCTGCTGCTCGACGATCCCGCGGCCGAGCTGGACCCCGCGGCGGCGGACGCGCTCTACGACCTGCTCGGGACGCTCGCGGGCGCGGGGACAGCGGTGATGGTGGCCACGCCCGACACCGAGCGCTCGGCGCGCGTCGCGTCGCGCGGGATCATGCTCGAGGCGGGCCGCGTGACCCATGACGGTGCGCCGGGGGTGCTCGCGTGAGCGGGGCGCTGAGGTGGGAGCAGGTCTCGCACCGTTACGGCGGCAGCGACGTCGTCAGCGACGTCTCGCTCGCGATCGCGCCGGGTGAGTCGGTCGCGCTGCTCGGCCCCAACGGCGCGGGCAAGACTACGCTGACGCGCATGCTGATGGGATTGGTGCGCCCGCGCGCGGGCCGCGTCTGCGTGGATGACTGGGATGTCGCCGCCAGGCGGCCCGACGAGATGGCTTCGCGCGTGGGCTACGCGTTCCAGCACGCCGACCAGCAGCTTTTCGCCCGCACGGTTCGTGACGATGTCGCCTTCGGGCCGCGGCGGCTCGGCATCGGCACCGCGCACGTGGAGGAGATTCTCGCCGAGCTCGACCTGGGCGCGGTCGCCGGACGGCATCCGTACGACCTGCCGGCCCCGGTGCGGAAGCTCGTCACCCTGGCGGGTGTGTTCGCGATGCGGACCGGCGTGCTGGTGCTGGACGAGCCGACGGCCGGCTTCGACAAGGGACTGCGCGCGCTGGTGGTGGATGCGGTGCGGAAGCGGACCGCCAACGGGGTGACGGTGCTCAGTGTGTCACACGACCACGCCTTCTTCGATGCGGTCGCGACCCGTCGCATAACGATGGAACAGGGTCGCGTCGTCGCCGATCGGTAGGGGCGGCTCTGGTGGCGGCCCTTTCCTGCGCGATGAGGGGTCCCACAAGGAGCTCCCCTACCTACTCGGGCCGAACGCGTCCCACCACGATGGTCGTATTGTCGGTCCCGCCGCCCTCGAGCGCCATGTCGAGAAGCTTCCGGCAGAGCTGCTCCGAGCTCTCGATCTTCCCGCATTCTTCCGCGATCTGGGCATCGCTGACGTGTTTGGTGAGCCCGTCGCTGCAGAAGAGAATGATGCAGCCACGCTGGGCGACGCTGACGCGCGTGACCGCGGGCGAGGCTTCGCGCCCGCCGATGGCGCTGGCGAGCACGTGGCTGAAGGGTGAGGCCGCGGCGCGGTCCGCGGGCATCGCGCCCTTGTCCACGAGGTCCTGGGCGATGGTCTGGTCGCGCGTGACCTGGGTCAGCGTGCCGTCCCAGTAGTGATAGCAGCGGCTGTCGCCTAGCTGGAGGACGTAGAGCCAGGGCCACACGGTGAGGCCGAGCGTCAGCGTGGTGGCCATGCTCGCGTGCATCGGTCGCGGATCGCTCGAAGCCTTTGCGGCCCCTTCGGCGCGCACCGCGTCGTGGGCCTCGAGGGCGGCGGCCTTGAGGGCGTCGAAGAATTCCTGCTCGGCACCGCGGCCGCGGGTGTGATAGCAGGTCATCGCGCTCGACACGTACCGCACCACGACCTCCGACGCCAGCTGGCTCGCCTCGCCGCCGGCGCCGCTGCCGACGCCGTCGGCGACGAGGAAGAGCGCGGCCAGGCGCTCGCTGCGCAGGGGCAGGCTGTCGGCGTCGGGAAGGCTCGTCGCCAGGATCGACGCCTGCTGGTGGATGGTGCCGAGGAGGAAGTGGTCCTGGTTTTCCTTGCGCACCTTGCCCACATGCGTCAGGCCGAAGAGATCGAGCTCTTCATCCCTGGGCTTGGGACCCGCCTTGATCATCGATGGGGACTGCTGATCGGCCACCGCCATGGGCTCCTCCGGAGATTCTTGGAAGTGACCCGTGAGGGCGCGCCGCCGCAAGGGCGCCCGGGTCTGGCGCAGCGGCGCGGCCCTCGCGACACTTGACCTCGTGAGCGAAGACGAGCTGGAAGACGAGTTGTCGCGCCCGGGCGAGGGCGACATCGCCGCGATGCGCGCGCTCGAAGGCGACCTCATCGTGCTCGGCGTATCGGGCAAGATGGGGCCTTCGCTGGCGAAGCTCGCGCGCCGCGCGTCGGATGCCGCCGGCGGCGGGCGCCGGGGCAAGGGCGCTCGGCGCGTCATCGGCGTGTCGCGGTTTTCCTCGCGCGCCGTTCGCGCCGACCTAGAGGGGCATGGGATCGAGACGATTGCGGTGGACCTGCTGGATCGCGCCGCCGTCATGAGCCTTCCCGACTGTCCGAACGTCGTCTACATGGTGGGGCAGAAGTTCGGCACCAGCGGCGACTCGGCGCTGACCTGGGCGACGAACGTCCATGTCGCGGGCCTTGCCGCCGAGCGATTCGCGCGCAGCCGCATCGTCGCGTTCTCCACTGGGAACGTGTATCCGCTCACACCGGTGAGCGGCGGCGGGCCGTGCGAGAGCGACCCGACCGGACCGGTGGGCGAGTACGCGCACTCGGCGCTGGGGCGCGAGCGGATCCTCGAGTACTGGTCGCGCCGCAACGCGACGCCGATGGCGATCCTGCGCCTCAACTATGCGATCGAGCCGCGCTACGGCGTGCTGCGCGACATCGCCGGCAACGTCGCGAGCGGCGAACCGGTCGACCTCGCAATGGGATTCGTCAACGTCATCCACCAGCGCGACGCGAACGCGATCGCGCTGCGGATGCTGGCGCGGTGCGCCGTGCCGCCCGCGGTGCTCAATCTCACCGGCCCCGATACGGTGTCGGTGCGCGACATCGCGGAGCGATTCGGCGAGCGACTGGACCGGAAGCCGGTCTTCCGCGGCACGGAGGGTGAGACCGCGCTGCTCAGCAACGCCGCCCTCTGCCGCGAGATGTTCGGCCCCCTGGTTGCGATCGATAACATGATCGAGTGGGTGGCGGACTGGGTGCGCGAGGGCGGCCGGGACCTCGGCAAGCCCACTCACTTTGACGAGCGGGAGGGGCGGTTCTAGTCGCCAAGTCGCCTGGTCGCCAAGTCGCCTGGTCGCCAAGTCGCCTAGTCGCCAAGTCCACAGCCCCGAATGGAGAGGTCCTGCTGACGACTGATGATCTTCGTGCGCGTTTGAGGCGCGGGTTGGTGATTCCTGCGCATCCGCTCGCTCTCACGCGCGCGCGGAAACTTGATGAGCGGAGGCAGCGGGCGCTCACGCGCTATTACCTCGCGGCGGGCGCCGGTGGGATAGCGGTGGGCGTCCATACCACGCAGTTCGCGATCCGCGCGGCCGGCCTCTACGAGCCGGTACTGGCACTGGCGTCGGAGACCGTCGTCGAGGGCCGGGGCAAGCCAGGCGTCCGGATCGCCGGCATCACGGGCCGGACTCGTCAGGCACTACGCGAGGCGCGCATCGCGCGCGACCTCGGCTATGACGCCGGGCTGCTCAGCCTCGGCGCGCTGCATGACGCGACGACGCCGCAACTCATCGCCCATGCGCGTGCCGTCGCCGAGGTCATCCCGGTGTTCGGGTTCTACCTCCAGCCCGCCGTGGGCGGGCGGGTACTCGATGCCGGTTTCTGGCGTCGTTTCGCGATGATAGAAAACGTCGTCGCCATCAAGATCGCGCCGTTTGACCGATACCGGACGCTCGACGTGGTGCGCGCGGTCGCGGAATCGGGGCGCGCCAGAGAGATCGCGCTCTATACCGGGAATGATGACAACATTGTCGGGGACCTGCTCATGGAGGGATGGGGGGGCTGGGGGACGGGGGGACGGGGGCGCCGGGAAAGGCCGGCGCGAATGGTGGGCGGGTTACTGGGGCATTGGGCGTTCTGGACCAGGCGCGCGGTCGAGCTGCTCGAGGCGTGTCGCGGCGCGGTGAAGGCGCGCGCGGTACCGGCCGGACTCCTCACGCTTGGGGCGCAGATTACCGAGGCCAATGGGGCAATCTTCGACGCCGCCAACGGATTCGCGGGATGCATCCCCGGCATACACGAGATCCTGCGCGGGCAGGGACTGCTGGCGGGGCGGTGGTGCCTCGACGAGAAGGAGGTGTTGTCGCCGGGCCAGCTCGCTGCCATCGGCCGGGTTCGCCGGTCCCTGCCGCACCTGAACGACGACGTTTTCGTGAACGAGCACCGCGACGACTGGCTGCGCTGACCGGCGGTCAGGCTTTCTTCAGCCCTTCAGCTTTCGGTTTTTCAGCCTTCTTGATGTCCGGCTCGATCCCCAGCTCCTTCTCGACCACCTTGATCTCGGTGCCTTCGTGCTTGATACCGAGGCGCAGGCGCGCGAAGAGGCCCATGTAGAAATTGGCGATCCACACGATGGAGAAACCCGCCAGCAGGTATCCGCGCCAATCGGTAAAGAGCAGGGTCACCCGGGTAAGCAGCAGTACGAGAGCCGTGACGTAGTGGCTGAAGCAGTACTCGCACGTGAACAGGTAGAAGAACTTGCGCTGGAGGGGATGCCGGCAGTTGTCGGCCTTCCGCTCGCAGTACTCCCGCGGCTCCCGGAACACTTCCTCATGCGTCACCGTCCAGGCCACGCAGGCGACCGGGATGGCCAGGATGAAGAGGAGGGCGACCTGGGTGCCAAGGGTGGGCATCTCCGATCCTACCCTCCCAGGCGGGGTTGGTGCCAGTGGGGACCGGGGGACCGGGGGGCCGGGGGGCCGGGCGCCGTCGTCTCAACGCCCTTGCCATCGTTCGCCTCGCTCAGTGCGTGCCCGTCGCGGTTCCCGTTATCGTCAGGCGACGCGCGGCGGCCCAGGCGGCCGCGTCGTCTCCGGTGGTGCCGCTCTCCCGTCCTTCGATTGCCAGGTCGACGACGGTGCCGCCGAACGGATCGGGTGTCACCAGCAGCCGGTCGCCGTCGAGTCGCATCGCATACGCCGATCCGGTATCGTCCTTCTGGATGTCGGTCCAGGCATTGCAGAAGGCGAGCGACATCAGGTCGCCCATGCGCAGGAAGAGATAGTCGCCGAGCATCGTGTCCATCGCGACGCCGGCGATCCCGAGATAGGCCCGGCGCGCGGTCTCCATCGCGATGAAGAAGTCCACCCACTCGCCGTCGGTACGATACCGGCGATAGACGTGGGCGGCGTGGTGCGCGACGAGAGCCGCCGCGTAGGGATGGCGGGCCAGGCGCGCGATGGCGCGCGGCCAGACGTTGCGCTTGACCTCGCCGTCGACGGTGGAGAAATCGAGCACCGCGCCGTCGGCGCCGAGCATCGGCTTTGCGTCGAACTCGATCCAGCCGTTGTCGTGCTCGGCGACCGCGCGGAGGATCTCGCCACGGCGCGGGTTGACGGGAAAGCCGTCGGCCTGCCAGCGCTCCATGATGCGCGCGGCGAGCGCCGCGTGGTCGGGCTGGGTGATCAGGAGGCTGCTCGTGCCGTGGGGGCGAACGATCATGGGGTGAGTTAGTGCGATTGAAGGCCGTGCGACAGGTTCTTGATTCTTGGTTCTTGATTCTTGGTTCCAGGTTTCACGCCGCCGCTCCAGCAGTGTCATACCAGCATCCCTGTCCCGGAGCTACGCATGCCGCCCGTCATCACCGCTGTCCGCACCACCAGGATCTTCTGCCGGGCCGGTTGTCCCGCGCGCCCGAATCCCGAAAACGTCGTCCACTACGACACCGCGGGCGAGGCGCTGCTGGCCGGTTACCGGCCCTGCAAGCGGTGCCATCCGCTGCACGCCGAAGGACACGCGCCGGCCCGGGGTGCGCCGGTCGTCAAGCTGGCGATCGTCGCTACGCCGCTGGGGCCGATGTTCGCCGGCGCGCTGGATGGCCGGCTGGTGCTGCTCGAGTTCGGCGACCGGCGCATGGTGCCGACCCAGTTCAAGCGGCTGGGGCGCTTGCTGGCGGGTGACTTCGAGTTGGGTGAGGACCCGGTATTCGCGCCGCTGCGTGCGCAGCTGGGCGAGTTCTTCGCGGGCGGCCGGCGTGGGTTCGACCTGCCGCTGCACACGCCGGGAACGCCCTTCCAGCGGGCCGCGTGGGACGCGCTGCTGCGCATTCCGAGCGGCGCGACGCGCAGCTATGCCGACCAGGCTGCCGCAATCGGTCGTCCCGAGGCCGTGCGCGCCGTGGCGCGCGCCAATGGCGACAATCGCATCGCGATCATCATCCCCTGCCACCGGGTGATCGGGTCCGATGGCAGCCTTACGGGATACGGAGGCGGGCTGTGGCGGAAGCAGGCGCTGCTGGAGCGGGAGGCTACCGGTCGGGAAACAGCGGCCGCTGAATTGCGTCGGCGCGGCCGGCCTTTGGCTGCACCCGCATGAGGGCCGACGGGTCGCCCTCGAACTCCAGCCCCCACGCGGCGGCGTCGGTCAGCGTCATGCCGCCGGTGATCACCTGGACGATCAGCGCCGGCGAGGCCGTGATCACCGCGTCGGGGTGCGCGGCCGGCCCGCGCAGAATCTCCACGCGGCCGCCCTCGACGCGGACCTGGAGCGGCTCCTCGCCGGTGCGGACCTCGATAGTGGAAGGACGCGCCCAGGGCGCATGATCCTGGAGATGGATCGCCGCCAATGGGGCGAGCCAGTGGGTGCGGAAGAAGTCGGCCTTCACCGGCCGGGCCAGGAGCGGTTCTCCCCATTGCGCGAGGGCCTGCAGGACGGGCTCGAGGGCGCGGCCGCGCTCGGTCAAGCGAAAGAGGGTGGCCGTGAGGGGAGGTGGCGTCACCTCGCGTACGACCACTCCGGCAACTTCCAGCTCCTTCAGGCGGTCACCGAGGAGGTTGGTGGCGATGCCGGGAAGGTCATTCTTGAGGTCGGTGTAGCGGCTGGGCCCTCGAATAAGTAGTTCGCGGATGATGAGCGCGGCCCAGCGATCCCCGACAACGTCGAGTGCCTTGGCAATGGCACAGTACTGCCCGTAAGTGCGCACGCCACAATCTATTACCTATTGATTGATAAACACAAGTTAATAGTTGCTAATATCAACTAATACGACTTGGACAGCAGGACCCTCGCGCTCGACCAAGCGGTCGCGTTGCCCTCGACGAAGGCGTCGAACCGCCGTCAGTGCAGCACCAGGGTGGAAGGGCCGGCGATGCGGGTGATGTGACAACGGCAGCGGTCGGAGACGCCGATGACAAAGTCCCCGCTGGCC
>JAYTEN010000068.1:0-12378 GCA_043735145.1 Gemmatimonadota bacterium
CCGGTAGTCGGTGCAAACGTCTATATCCTCGAAGCCAGCGCATCGGTGCCGACGAACGAGCGGGGTGTCTTCACGCTCAACGTCCCCGGCGATCGCGTCCGCGGCCAGTCCTGGCAGCTGCGCGTCCGGGCCATCGGCTACCGTCCGAGCAGCCACGCCGTCATTCTGGCGGCGGGTGAGCAGACGGTGGACTTCACGCTGGCCGCCGACATCAACCGGCTCGACGAGATCGTCGTGACCGGCGTGATGGAAGGCACCGAGAAGGCCCGGGTGCCCTTCGCGGTGTCCGCGGTGGACATGGCCGACGTGCCGATCACGCCGGTGGATCCGATCCGCATGCTCGCGGGCCGCGTCCCGGGCGCCAACGTTACCTCCGGCAGCGGCCGTCCCGGCAGCTCGGCGGCGGTGATTCTACGCGGCCCGACGTCGATCAACGCGACCGGCCGCAGCCAGGGTCCCCTCTATATCGTTGACGGCATCATCATCAACGGCGCGCTTCCCGACCTGAACCCCTCCGACATCGAGAACGTCGAAGTGGTGAAAGGTGCCGCCGCGAGCTCGCTCTATGGCGCGCGCGCCGGCAACGGCGTCATCCAGATCACGACGCGCAGCGGCCGCCGCTCGGCCGAAGGCATGACGTTCAATGTCCGCGGCGAGTACGGCACCAGCGACATCGAGCGCCGCTTCCCGCTCGCCCGCCAGACGTCGCTGCTGTTCGACGAAAGCGATACCCGGTTCTGCACCACGAACACGCCGACCGGCGCCGCGGCGCCGTCACTCTGCGGCTCAACGGTGGACTGGAATGCCGAGGCCGCGCGCATCAACAACCAGCCGGGTGACTTCGCGCTCGGTCCGGTGACGTTCACGATGGACCCCCAGGCGGTCTTCGGCGGCGGCGCGAACCTCCAGCTCCGCAACGCCTTCCAGGGCCAGCTCTGGCCCGGCCGCAACTACAACGCGGTGGACCAGGTCGTCGATCCGCAGACGTTCGGCCAGCTCACGGTGGACATGACCGGCCGCTTCGGCCAGACCCAGGTCTACTCGAGCTTCGGCACGGTCAACCAGGCCGGCGCCATCCGCTACCTCGAGGGCTACACCCGGTACAGCGGCCGCGTGAACGTCGATCAGCGCCTGACCGACAACATAAATCTCGCGCTGCGAACCTACTACTCGAAGAGCGGCACCGACGGCTTCGACCAGGACGGCGGCGGCAACGCCTTCTTCCGCCTGACGCGGACGCCGGCCATTGCCAACGTCACCCGGATCGATACCCTCGGCCGCCTCTACGTCCGGCCGAACCTCCAGAGCCAGGGCTCGCAGAACGAGAACCCGCTCATTACTCTCCAGGGCATCCAGGACAAGTCGAACACCGACCGCTTCATCGGCGGCGCCACGTTGCACTACACCCCGATGACGTGGCTCGACTTCGAGGTCAACGGCTCGTACGACCTGTCGAACTACACGCAGGACTATTTCCGCGACAAGGGCTTCCGCACCACCGGCCTCAATGCGACGCAGAACAACGGCCGCGTGCGGCAGTACGCCCAGCGTGACCAGTCGTACAACGGAAGCCTGAACATGACGATCCGCCGCTCGATCGGTCGCAACATCGCGAGCCGGTGGAGCTTCCGCACGCTGTTCGAACGCCAGGATGAAGCCGACCGTCAGGGCGACGGCAACACCCTGGGCGCCGTCGGCGTACCGCGGCTCGACAACGCCACCGCGGGACAGACGATCAACTCCAACCAGCAGTCGGTCCGGCAGCTCGGTCTCTTCGCCGGCCTCAGCCTCGACTTCTTCGACGGCCGCTACATCGTCGAAGGGCTGGTCCGCCGCGACGGCACGTCGCTGTTCGGCGCCGACAATCGCTGGGCGACCTTCGGCCGCTTCTCGCTCGCCTGGCGCCCCTCGCAGGAGAGCTGGTGGTTCGGCGGCAAGGCCGTCAATGACTTCAAGCTGCGCTTCTCGCGCGGCTCGGCGGGCGGCCGTCCCAGCTTCTCCGCCCAGTACGAGACCTTCGGCGTCTCGACCACCGGTCCGACCCTCGGCACCCAGGGCAACAAGTTCCTGCGCCCCGAGATCACCTTGGACAACGAGTTCGGCGCCGACTTCGAACTGTTCCGCCGGATCGGCGTGCAACTGACGCGCGCCAGCTCCGAGACGCGCGACCAGATTCTCCAGGTCCCGCTGCCGTCGGAAAAGGGCTTCGGCACGCAGTGGCGGAATGCCGGCACGCTCCAGAACAAGACCTGGGAGCTCGCCGTCAACCTGCCGATCGTCACCCGCCGCAACGTGAACTGGTCGTGGCGCTTCACCTACGACAACACGCGGACCGTCATCACGCATCTCGACGTGCCGCCGTTCACGTTCGGTCCCAACACGATCAACAACACCAGCGTGCAGTTCTTCGCCAAGGAGGGTGAGCGGTACGGCACCTTCTACGGCCGCCGCTTCCTCACCAGCTGCTCGGAGCTGCCGACCAGCTTCGCGGCCGACTGCGGCACCTCGACCAGCACGTTCCAGGTCAACGACGAAGGGTTCGTGGTGTGGGTCGGCGCGGGCAACAGCTACCGCGACGGCATCACCCGCAACCTGTGGCAGACGTCGGTGGTCGGTTGCACCAACGCCTCCACCGGTGCGACCCAGTCCTGCAGCACGGCGAACACGCAGGTCAATGCGCCGTGGGGCGTTTCGATGAACTTCGGCATGCCGATCGTTCTGCGGGACTCGAATTGTGTCGCGGCACCCAGCGCCACCTGCTCAGGCCAGCAGGTTGCTCTCGGCAATGCGCTCCCCGACTGGCAGATGTCAGTGTCGCAGACCCTCCAGGTCGGCCGGCTCAGCATCTACGGCCTTCTCCAGGGCGTCATGGGCCGTGAAGTCTGGAACCAGGGCCGCCACTGGTCGCACCTCGACTTCATCACCAACGACCTTGACCAGCGCAACCGCGACGTCGCCGTCGCGAAGCCGATCGGCTACTACTGGCGCGCGCCTGCGGCCGACGGCTTCTCCGGCACGGGCGGCTTCTACGACCAACTGTTCCCGAACAGCGTCTTCACCGAGACCAGCTCCTACGCGAAGCTGCGCGAGCTGTCCGTGGCGTTCAACGTCGGCCCGGTCGGCGGCATCGGGAACTGGACCGTCAGCGCCATCGGCCGCAACCTGTTCACGATCACGAAATACAAGGGCATGGATCCCGAAGTGGGGCAGACCGGCGGGCCGGCGAACAGCTCGGCCATCAACGCGAACGACTCGTTCACGTTCCCGAACCTGCGCACGTTCACCCTCGGCCTGTCCACCAGCTTCTAACGGGACGCGGACCACGCGCCGCCTGGCTTGCCAGGCGGCACGGGTCCCACGGAGGAATTGAGAATGAAGCAGCTGTCAAGCATCGTACTGGCCGGGCTCGCGTGTGCAGGCATCGCCGCGTGCAGTGACCAGCTCACGGTGGATAACCTGAACAATGCCGACCAGGGGCGCGCACTGGCGCGCCCGGTCGATGTCGAGAACCTCATCGCCGGTTCGTTCAATACCATGCATCGCGCGACGATCGGGGCGGCCACACTCAACCCCCAGATGCTCGTGCTCGGCATGGAGAACTACTCGGCCCTGGCCAACTTCAGCATGGGTGTGCGCGCAACCATCCCGCGCCCGCCGATCAACAACGACCGCGGCAACCCCGTCGCGACCGAGAACTACGCCCCGTTCCTCGGGCTCCATCGCGCGGCGCGGGCCGCGGCGATCGGACTGAGCCGGGTCATCCAGCCCACGTTCACGTTCTTCCCCACCAACGTGAACCAGACCAACCGCGCCCGTGCCTTCGCGAAGTTCGTGATCGGCGTGTCGCTCGGGCAGGTCGCCATGGCGTACGACTCCGGCTCGGCGATCAGTGAGAAGGACGACCTCACCCTGCTGACAGCCCTGCCGTTCGTCGGGTACGACTCGCTGGCGAAATACGCCCTCGCGAACCTCGACTCGGCCCGCGCCCTCGCGGTCGCCGCGGGCGCGGCCGGCATCACCGGCCAGACCATCCCCGCCACCTGGCTCAGCAACGGCGGCACGGCCCTGACGTCGGCGCAGTTCGCCGGCCTGATCCAGGGCTGGGAGGCGCGGATCCGCGCGGGTGTCGCGCGCACGCCGGCCGAGCGCGCCGCGGTGCGATGGGACTCGGTGCTCAACGACGCCAATGGTTTCGTCGCCCAGTTCCCCACTGACTTTGTGCAGCAGCTGACTCCGGCCAACGGCTGGGACAACGGCTGGCTGCCGACCATGTATGCCAGCAGCTCGGTCAATTGGCACATGATGTGGGGCTACATGGCCTACTTCTCGGCTACGGCAGCCCAGTTCGATGGCTGGCTCGCCACGCCCGCCGGGTCGCGGCCGACCCTCGTCATGACGACCGACGACCAGCGCTGGCCGCAGGGTGCCACTCGCCTGGCGCAACAGTGCCAGAGCCAGTCGGTCACCACCGGCTGCGGCGCCAACCCGACGGTCGCGCCGGCATTCCAGTATGTCGAGAACCGCGTGAACGACTGGGCTGCCGATCCCAGCGCGGGCTCCCAGTACCGCCACAAGCGGTTCCTGGCGCTGAACAACGTATCGCGCGTCGGCAACTTCCCGTCGATGACGACCGCCGAAATCAACCTGCTGGCGGCCGAAGCGGAATTCCGCGCCGGCTCGTTCCTCGCCGCGGCCAACCGCGTCGACGCGACGCGCGTCTCGCGCGGCGGGCTGCCCCGCCTGGGCACCGGCGGCGCCGTGATCAGCGACAACGTGACTCCGGTTCCCAACGGCGTGAGCGGCTGCGTCCCGCGCATCCCCGTGGGGCCGAGCTTCACGTCGTCGGCCTGCGGCACCTTGTGGGAAGCGCTGAAGTACGAAAAGCGGATGGAGACGCAGTACACCTCGTGGGCCAACTGGTGGTTCGACGGCCGTGGGTGGGGCGATCTCCCCGCCGCGACCCCGCCCCACTGGCCGGTGCCGTACCAGGAGATGGATGCGCGTGCCGTACCGTTCTATCCGATCCAGGGCACTGCCCCGGTCGGAACGTACGGACTCTAGTGACGGCTCGCGGCCTTTCGCTGTGGCCGGCGCTGGCCTCCGCGCTGCTCCTCGGTGGCTGTTACAGCTACTCGGGACTGGTGACGGACCGGCCGGTGCCGGCCCAGTGGATCGAGATCACGCTGAATGACCGCGGCCGCGCGGAGCTGGAACGCAATGTCGGATCGGACGTGCTCTCTGTCGCCGGCGCCGTGGAATCGGTGTCCGACTCGGGATTCGTCCTGCGGGTGCAGCGCGTGACCGACATCAATCGCAATGTGGCCCACTGGGCGAACGAGCCGGTGACGTTCCGGACCGAGTGGGTGCGGCAGGTGCGGGAGCGGAAGTTTTCGACCGCGCGCACGGTGCTGCTGGTGGGATCGACCGCCGGAGCCGTGGCGCTGGCCGCCGCGACGCCGCTGGTGGGCCGCCTCCTCGGCACCAACAACGGACCTAACGGGGGCGACGGTCCACCCGTCGTCCATTGATCTTGTACACTCTGACCTCGAGAGAACCGGCAATGAGAATTGTCAGAATCCTTGCGATCGGCCTGCTGGCGGCCGGAGCGGCATGTTCCAGGGACAATGCGGGAGTCATCGTGACCCCCGACCCCGTGGGCGGCCTGCGATATGTCAACCTGGTGTCCGACACCGGCGCCATGGACTTCCGCGTCATCGACATCATCGGTGATGCCCCCAACACCATCGCCGCCACCTTCCGCACCGGCGGCCTGGTGTTCGGCAACGTGAACCCCTCGCCCACGCAGCCGCCCTACCAGCCCGTCCGGGCCGGCGCGCGGCACATCCGCGTCTTCATGAGCGGCACGACGGCGGCCGTCGCGTCGACGCAGATGTTCGACACGACCGTCACCTTCGCCGCGAACACCAACTACACCTTCTTCCTGTTTGGCACGTCGCGCACCGGCGTCGCCGGCCGCTGCTGCTCCGTGCTGATCACGAAGGACAGCGTGCCGACACTCGCCGCTGGCAAGTGGGCGGTCCGCGTGCTCAACCTTGCGCCCGACTACGCCGGCGCCCCGACCGTTCCGGCCGCGGGCTCGGGCCTCGACCTCCGTATCGCCTCGACCGCGGGTGCCACACCCACGGCGGCGGCGTCCACGGCGACCGTCGGCGTGATCACCAACCAGGCGCTGGGCAATCTGTCGAGCTACGTCTCGCTCGACACCAGCGGTACCGCCGTGACCTCCGTCCCCGGCTACAAGCTGTTCGCGGTCGCCAACGGCACCACGTCACCTGCGGTATTCCAGGCGGTCATGCCCCTTGGCACGCGGGGCAGCGCGACGTCGAACCCCTTCGCCGGGACCTCGGTCGCGGGCACGGCCATCACCGCCGTCATCCTGCCGCGCTCGACCCCAGCGAGTCTCGCGCCGCAGACCGCCGCGGCCAGCGTGACGACCAACATCGACTCGCTGACGCGCAGCAGCGACACCGTGACCGTGTGGCGCCGCATCACCCCGGGCAACGGCACCACGACCTGCAACGCCGCCGTCGCGGCGGGCACGGCGGTCAACGACATCGTCAACGTCTCCGGCCTCACGCAGACGCAGTACAACGGCATGCAGTCGGTCATCAGCGTCACCGCCGGCGTTAGCCAGACGCTCGACACCGCGCGGCAGACGGTGACCCTGGCGGCCGGCACGGCCGGCAGCACCTTCCGCCTGACCTTCAGCGGCCAGCAGACGGGCGCCATCGCGTTCGACGAAACGGCGGTCATCGTGCAGGCCGCGCTCGGCGCGCTGACCTCCATCGGCGGCATCGCCAACGTCAACGTGACCGGCCCGGCGGGCGGCCCCTACGTGGTCGTCTTCCGCGGCACCTTCCTCGGCAGCAACCCTGTTCCCGCCATGACCATCACGACCGCGGGCACGGTGACGGGAACGGTCGCCACCAACTTCAACTGCCTGGGCACGGCGACGTCGTCGCGATTCCGGTTCCGCATCAGCGGCACGCCGGTCTCGCCGGCGACCGGCGTGCCGGCGTACAAGGTCCTCACCAACACCAACGACTTCACCGCGCCCTCGGCGATCTTCCTGTTCGATCGTCAGCCGGCCAGAACGGCTCCCTGATAGCCGTCGAAGCGTCGAAACGTCGAAGCGTAAAACAGAAAGACCCCGGGGCCTCAAGGCCTCGGGGTTTTTCACGATCAACGCTTTGACGCTTCGACGCTTGGACGCTTCGACGGTTTGGCACTCCGCCCACAATTGAAACAACGCAGCCCCCCCGGCGTATATTCCCGCCACATGGGCCTGCTCGCCGTCGCGGTTCTTTTTCAGCTTCAGATTCCCGCTCCCACCGGGTACATCAACGATTTTGCCCGCGTGCTCCAGCCCGCAGAGTCGGCGGCCATCGCGGGCATCACTGATGAGGTGCGCACGAAGAGCGGCGGCGAGATCGTGGTCGTCACGCTATCCGACCTGGGTGGCCGGGCCTCGATTGACGTCGCGCGCGACATCGGCCGGCAGTGGAAGGTCGGTGCCCAGGGGGCGGCAGGGGACGCGCGTCGCAACAGCGGCGTGGTGCTGCTGCTCAAACCGGGCCAGCGGCCTGGCGACGGCCAGGCCGAGATCGCCATCGCCAGCGGAACGGGATCGGAGGGCTTCGTCACCGACGCGCTGGCGGGGCGGGTACGCGATGCCATCGGGCGGGCGGCCGTCGATGAGGGGAACTACGGGGCGGGGCTGGTGGCGGGCACCAGGGTCATCGGCGAGGCATATGCGCGCGAATTCGGCTTTGACCTGACTGGTGCGCCGGCAGCGGCGGCGCCGCCGCTGCGGGGCCAGCGGGGGCGCTCCCAGGGCTTTCCGTGGCAGCTCGTGCTGGTGGCGATCGTGTTCATCAGCATCATGAGCCGTCGCGGCGGCGGCGGGATGCTGAGTGGCATGATCCTCGGGTCCCTGCTCGGTGGCGGCCGGCGCGGCGGCGGGGGCTGGGGCGGGGGGGGCGGCGGTTTCGGTGGTGGAGGATTCGGCGGCTTTGGTGGTGGTGGCGGTTTCGGCGGCGGTGGTGCTTCGGGGAGGTTCTAGGAATGGCTGATGACGTGCAGGCAGCGGCCCAGGCACTGAGCCGCGCGCTCACCGCCGCGCTCGGCGACAACCTCGTGACCCTCATGCTCTACGGCTCGGCGGCGCGGGGAACCAGCGTCGCGGGCCGCTCCGACGCGAACGTGCTGCTCGTGGTGCGCGATGCTTCGGCCGACACACTGCGGCGTGCGGCGCCGGCCTTGAAGGCCTGGATCAGGGTCGCGAAGGCGCCGCCGCTCATTCAGAGCGAAGCCGACTGGGCGGCGTCGGCCGACGTGTTCCCCATCGAAGTCGAGGATATCCGCGACGCGCACCGGTTGCTCGCCGGCCGGGACGTGCTCGCCGGACTATCCACCGATCGCGTGGACCTGCGCCAGGAGCTGGAGCGCGAAGCGCGGGGCAAGCTGATCCGCCTGCGCGCCGAGTACGCGGCGACGGGCGGCGACGGTCAGGTGCTCGCCGAGCTGCTGGCGCGCGCGCTCAGCACCTTCCTGGTGTTCTTCCGCGCGGGCCTCCGGCTCGCGGGGACGCCGGTGCCGCAGGACCCCGGCGCGGTCGTTGCCGCGGCTGCGGCGGTGGCGGGATTCGATGCGGGGGCATTCGGTTGGGCGATCACCGCGCGTCAGAAGTCCCCCGCGCCATCGCTCCAGCCGTTCGATCCCGTCGCGGCCGCGTATCTCCAGGCAGTCGAGCAGTTCGTGGTGTGGGTGGACCAACTAAAGACGGTCGCCTAGTCGCCAAGTCGCCAAGTCGCCCGAAACACATCGCGGGGCGCGTGGTTCGGGCGACTTGGCGACTTGGCGACTGCATTTACTTCTCAAAGGGAGGCAGGATGCGTAAGTCTCGCTTCGCCGTACCGCTGCTGGCGCTGCTGCTGGCCGGGTGCGGGTACAACCGTATTCAGACGCTCGACGAGCAGGTGAACGGGTTCGAAGGCCAGATCAAGGTGCAGCTACAGCGCCGCGCCGACCTGGTGCCCAACCTGGTCGAAACGGTGAAAGGCTACGCCCAGCACGAGTCCGCGGTCTTCACCGAGATTGCCGAAGCGCGCTCGCGCCTCGGCGGCGCGATCCAGAGCGGCGACCTCACGCAGATGGCGGCCGCTAACCAGGGCCTCACCGGCGCGCTGGGACGCCTCATCGCGATCTCCGAGGCGTACCCGAACCTCAAGGCCAACGAGCAGTTCAAGGCGCTCCAGGACCAGCTGGAGGGCACCGAGAACCGCATTTCCACCGCGCGGCAGGACTACAACAGCTCGGTGCAGACCTACAACGCGTACATCCGCCAGTTCCCGCAGGTGATCACGGCCAAGGTCACGGGCAAGAAGGCGAGGACCTACTTCGAGCTCACGACGCCCGGCGCCGCCGCGGCGCCGCACGTGGACTTCGGCACGCAGAAGACTCCTGCGCGGGATACGTCGAAGCGTTGAAGCGTCGAAACGTAGACAGAAAAAAACCCCGGGGCTCAGCTCCGGGGTTTTTCACGATCAGCGCTTCGACGCTTTGACGCTTCGACGCTTCTACGGCTTTTCGGTCAGTCGGCAATCGCGTTCGGCATGACAAACTTCAGCGGATCCGTATGCCGTCCGTCGATGATCACTTCGTAGTGCAGGTGGGGGCCGGTCGAAAGCCCGGTGCTGCCAACGTAGCCGATGCGGTCGCCGCGCTTGAGCATCTGGCCGACGGTCACCGCGGTGCGCGACTGGTGCGCGTAGCGCGTGTGGACGCCGTAGCCGTGGTCGATCTCGACGGCGAGGCCGTAGCCGTTCTCCCAGCCCACCTTGACCACGCGGCCCGCAGCGGGCGCGATGATCAGCGACCCGTAGGGCGCGGTGATGTCGATGCCCTCGTGGGGACGGTCGTAATGCAGGATCGGGTGGTAGCGCACCTGCGCGAAATTGCTGGTGAGGAAGCCTTCGGTCGGCATGATGCTCGGTGTGGCGGCGAGGCGCGCGACGTGCGAGTTGAGGCTGTCGGCGGCTTCGCGGAACGACGAGGAAATCAGGTTGGCGCGGCGGATGAGGCCGTCGAGATCGAGGCGCACGCGCGCCGCTTCGCGGCCCGTGGTGCCGCCCTCGGCGATCAGGCTGTCCCGCTCGGGCCAGGCACCCGCGGGACCGCCGATACCGGCGCGGCGCACCTCGGGGCTCAGCGGCTCGAGGCCGGCGACCAGGCGCACTTCCTGGTCGCGGCGCGAAATCACGGCCAGCGTGTCCGAGAGGGCGCCGATGCGCTGGTTCATGCGCGAGACTTCGGCCGCCAGCGCGCCGTTGGCGTGCTGGAGCCTCTCGCTGCGCGCGATATCAACGGTCCGCGTCACGACGCCGATCGCCGCTCCCAGGAACGACGCCGACAGCACGGTCACCACGCCGATGACGAGTCGAAGAACCGTCGCGGAAACCGAAACGGACTTTGACGCACCTTCACCATGTGGCACGACCAGCACCGTCCAGCGGCGTTGGGCCATGAGCGAACTCCGTCCGTGATCGTGAATACGACTATGAAAAACACCGGGCGACGGCCGGCGTACACGCACAATAAATCGGCGATCCCAGGTCGCCAGGTGGCTTTTTGATGGACCGAGAAGGTTACCCCCAGCCGAAGGGGGTGTCAACTGGTTTTCGTGTAACGTTATAACTGATTATAGAATATAGAGTTAAGACGCTGCCAGCGAAGGGTTTTCGGGCTTGGGAAAAAGGGGCGGAATCTTCGAGGTCTTCAGGCCTTCAGCGGCCGGTGTGACAATGCGATCCCATCCGCCCTGGGCCGGCAGCGCGTCGCCGAGTCCGAGCGCCGTCCATAGCTTCGTCGCTGCCGCGGGGATGAAAGGCGACGCGAGAAGGCTCAGCCGGAGGAGGCACCGCGCCAGGCTGCCCAGCGTTTCGTCGAGGCCGGCCTCGTCGCCGGCCTTGGCCTGCGCCCAGGGGGCGCGCCGCTCGACGTAGCCATTGGCGAAGCTGACGAGGTCCCATGCGGCGGCGCCGCCGCGGTGCAGCAGCAGCGCGTCCATCGCCTGCGCGTAGGCCGCCACCGCCTCGTCGCCGGCGCGGTCGAGCTCGGTCGGGGGCGCGGCGGGGACGAGGCCGCCGCGGTAGCGCGCCAGCATCGCGAGCACTCGCGAGGCGAGGTTGCCGAAGGCGTCGGCGAGATCGGCGGTGTAGCGCTCGTCGAAGCGCTCCCAGGTGTAGCTGCCGTCCGCGTCCCAGGGAATTTCGCGCAGCAGGAAATAGCGGAAGGCATCGGCGCCGTGGCGGTCGATGGCACCGTCGAGGTCGAAGGCGACGCCCGAGGACTTGCTCACTTTTTCGCCCTTGAAGAGGGCGAAGCCGTGGCCCCAGACCTGCTCGGGGAGGGGCAGGCCCGCCGCTTCGCAGATCGCCGGCCAGATGATGGCGTGCAGGCGCGTGATGTCCTTGCCCACCACGTGCAGCTGCGCCGGCCAGGCCACCTCGGCGCGGGTCCCCGGGAAGCCTGTCGCCGTGAGGTAGTTAGGCAGCGCGTCGAACCAGACCCACACGACCTGTTCCTCGCCGGTCGATAGCGGGCGGGGCCACGGGATGCCCCAGCCGAGCCGGCCGCGCGAAACGGAAATGTCCTCGAGGCCCGCCTCGAGGATCGCGACGATCTCGTTGCGACGGGCCTCCGGCTGCAGGAAGCCGGGGTGCGCCGCGTGGTACGCGAGCAGGAAGTCGCGGTAACGCGACAGGCGAAAGAACCAGTTGTGCTCGACCAGCCATTCGAGCGCGCGGCCGGGATGCAGGATGCAATGCCCGGCGAGGATGTCGGTGTCGCGCTTGAAGTACTCGCACCCCGTGCAATACCAGCCCTCGTACGTCCCTTCGAAAAAATCCTCGGGCCTTCGCTGGTAGATGCGCTCGATCAGGGCCAGGATGCCGGCCTTGTGGCTCGCTTCACTGGTGCGGTAGAACGTGTCGTAACCGATGTCGAGGCGATCCCACGTCGAGCGGAAGACCCCCGCCATCCGGTCGACGTACGGCTGGGGCGGCATGCCCTCCGCGGCGGCGGCCTGCGAGACCTTCTGCGCGTGCTCGTCCATGCCGACGAGAAAGTAGACGTCGTCGCCGCGCAGCCGGCGGTAGCGCGCGATGGCGTCGGCGCCAATGCGCTCGTAGGCGTGCCCCACGTGGGGCACGCCATTGGGGTAATCGATCGCCGTGGTGATGTAGAAGCGGCTCACGACTCCGGTGCGTCGTCGCCGTCATCGGTGTCCGCGCCCTCCTGCGTCGGTGGCTCGGTACCGGGAGTGTCCGGACCCGGCGTTCCGCCCGCTGCGCCGGG
>JAYTEN010000069.1:0-2276 GCA_043735145.1 Gemmatimonadota bacterium
TTCTAGATTCTAGGTTCTAGTCTACAGGTTCTATCTGGAAATCAATTCAAACGCCACCGGCTGCCCCTGGATCTCCAGCTTCACGATCACCGGGTTCTCCTTGGCAATGTAGAACGTAACATTCTGCTCCGCTCCCTGGAAATCGATCTTCCAGCAGAGGAAGGTCCCGGCCGGGGTGGTAACCGATTCTTCGCCCACGACCGACGCGGTCGCCTGCTGGACGACGCCCTTTCCGCCCGAGAAGACGTCGAGGGTGAAGCGCGCCCCGGTCGCCCACGGGATGGCGACGGCCACGGTCGGCAACTCGTTGTCATCGATGACGCCCGGCGCCACGGTGGTATCGATCGTCAGGCGCTGCAGCGCGCCGCCCGGGCCCGGTGTGCGGGTCGCTCCGCGCACGCGGCCGCCCTCGTAGTCCAGCCGGACCATCGTCTCCTGGCCCTGGAATTGTCCGCCCTGGCGTACCCGGATGGGGGCAAGGGACGCCGCATCGACGATCGTGGTGTCGTCCTGGAGGATGAACGTCGCGATCTGGGTGTGGGTGATGACCTGCCAGGCATCACGGCCACCGTCCTGGATGCGCGCGTAGCTGCGTGACTCGGCGCCGATCGCATTGCCCTGGAAGGTCACGCGATACTGCGCGGTGCCCGGCCGCAGGACGCCGGTCGCGTACGCGACGCGGCTCGCGCCGCGCGGCGCGAGGTCGGCCTCGGTCATCGCCGTGCCTTCGGGACTCACGATGCGCACGGGCGCGATCCGCTTCAGGCCCTCCAGGATCTTCGTCCCGTCGCCGACCACGACGATGATCATCCGGTCGGTGGTGAAGTAGCGTCGCGCGGCGATGCCGATCTGCGCGCGGGTGACCGCGGCGAGCCGCTCGCGGTAGCGGAGCACGTAGTCGCCAGGCAGTCCGAGCAGCCGCGCGTTGGCCACCCGGCCGGCGATCTGGTCGGCCGTCTCGATGTCGAGCGGGAAGCGCCCGATCCGGTAGTTTTTCGCGTTGGTGATCTCGCTGTCGGCGGGCGCCTCGGTGCGGATGCGCTGGAGTTGGCGGACCATCTCGCCCAGGGCGCTGTCGGTGACCGGCGTGCGCACCTCGGCCGTCGCCTGGAAGGCGCCGACGCCCAGGGGGCGCGAGAACGAGGAGTAGGCGCCGTAGGTCCAGCCCTTCGCTTCGCGCAGGATCATGAACAGGCGGGCATCGGAGCCGCCGCCGAGGATGCCGTTGGCCAGCGTCAGCGCGTAGATGCTCGGGTCGCGCGGCGTGATGAAGGGAAAGCCGGCGATGATGTTCGACTGCACCGCGCCCGGCTTGTGGACCAGCAGGATCTCGGTGCGCGCACGCGCGGGAATGGCCGGCGCGGCCGCGGGGGCGGGGGGGGCGCCCGACCAGCCGCCCAGCGCGCCGGCCGCGAGCTCGCGGGCGCGGGCGGGCGTGATGTCGCCGGCGACGACGAGCAGCGCGCCGGCGGGCTTCACCCGGGCGCCGACGAAGGCGGCCACGTCCTCACGGGTGATGCCGCGCAGCGAGGCCGCGGTCTCGACGCGCCCGTAGGGATGCGCGCCGTAGATCTCGTGACTGAAGGCCCGGTCGGCAATCGTCGCGGGCTCCGCCAGCGCGGCCTGGAGCCCCGAGAGCGCCTGGGTGCGGGCCAGATCCACTTCGGTCGCCGGGAAGTTCGAATGCTGCACCACGTCGCCGAGCAGCTCGAACAGCTGGCCGACGTTCTGGGACAGGCCCGACACCGTGATCGTCAGGAAGTCTTCATCGGCATTGGCGCCGATCGATCCGCCGGCCCCCTCGATCTCGGAGGCCAGCTGGTCGGCGGTGCGCCGCTCGGTGCCCTTGGTGAGGAGCGACGCCACGATATCGGCGAGGCCTTCCTTGCCCTCGGGCACGTGGAACGAGCCCGCCGGCAGCGCCAGCGAGATGGTGATGACCGGCTGGTCATGCTGCTCCACCACGACCGTGCTGACACCGTTAGGCAGCCGCCCGTTGACGAAAGGCGGAAAGCGCACCGGCCGCAGCGGCATCGCGGCGGGGGCGCGGGTGGGGTACGCGGCGGCCTGGGCTCGAAGCACGCTCGGAACTCCCGCGGCAAGCAACAACAGTAGTAGCGCTTCAACGCTTCGACGCTTCGACGCTTCGACGGTCTTCATGGCGTCACCTGGGGCGCCGCGCCGCCGCGATTGGGCGGATTGATGATGACGGTGAGCCGGTTCTCCGGCGCGAGATAGCGTTGCGCAACCCTGCGGATGTCGGCGACGGTGACGGC
>JAYTEN010000070.1:0-4422 GCA_043735145.1 Gemmatimonadota bacterium
CCGTCAGGACGACATCGAGCGCCTCATCGAGACGCCGCAGCTCGGCGCGCGCGACGGTGCGGCCGTCCCCCGTGGCGTGCGCGGTGTCCCGCAGCAGGAATGCCGCATCGGTGATGCCCGAGAGTGCCTCGGGCCCGGGCGTGGCCTGGTCCACGATCTCCCGGCACGCGTTGACCAGCGTGATCAGGGTGCCGGCAAGATTGCCGCTGTCGACCGCGGAGATGTATTTCGGCTCGAGCGGTTCGCCGCTCCGGGTGTCGTACCAGTTGTAGAGGTGCCCGCGATGATGCTCGAGCCCGGCAACGGTGTGCAGCGTCGCCTCGATCCGATCCACCGCGTCGAGCGTTCCCTCCCACCCGAAATCGCGCGCCGCGACGACCGAGAGCAGGTACAGCCCGATGTTGGTGGGCGACGTGCGCTCCGCCACCACCGGTTGCGGCGTCTCCTGGAAATTGTCCGGTGGCAGCGCGTGACTGTCCGCCGTCACGAACGTCGTGAAGAATTCCCACGTGCGCCGGGCGATGAGGCGGAGCTCGCGCACCTCCGCGGGAGTAGGCGGAACGACCGGCACCTCGGGCCGCGGACGGCTCACCCAGTGCGCGAGGGCCGGCGCGAGGGCCCAGAGCGCCAGGATCGGGAGCGCCACGGGCAGCGCATCGGGGCGCCGCCACGTCACCACCGCCGCGGCAATCACCGACAGAATGGTCCCGGCCGCCATCCGCCTGACGAACCCGCCGAGATGGTGCGGGACGCGGGACGCCGCGTGCACCATCGTCTGCCATTCCAGCATCCGCCCGCGCGTCACGTAGACGCGTCCCAGCGTCCGCACCGCGGCGTCGGCCATCAGGCACGCCTGGTACGCCGCGGTGGTGAGGGTGAGCGCCATCTGGCCGGCGGCGGACCCGAAGTCGCGCGCAACCGCCCGGAAGTGACTGCGTTTGGAAATGCCCTGGACGCGCGGCCATACGCCGGCGAACGCCGGAATCAGCGGGGGAATGGCGAGCATCGCCAGGATGAAAGCCGTCCAGAGCGCCGGCGACGACGCGGGCCACAACCATCCGGCCAGCAGGGTGAGCACCACGGCCGGCATGGACAGCGTGCGCCGGAGGTTGTCGATCATCTTCCAGCGATTGATCGGTGAGATGCGCTCGTTCACGATCCAGGGCAGCAGCTGCCAATCCCCGCGCGCCCAGCGATACTGGCGCGCCGCGGCGGTCAGATAGTTCGCCGGGGCGCTCTCGAACAACTCGACGTTGGTCACCAGGCCCGCCCGGGCGAACGACCCTTCGAACAGGTCGTGGCTCAACAGCGTGTTGTCGGGCACCCGCTCCGCCAGCGCTGCCTCGAAGGCGTCGACGTCGTAGATCCCCTTGCCGGTGTAGGATCCCTCGCCGAACAGGTCCTGGTAGACGTCCGACACCGCGGCCGCGTAGGGGTCGATGCCCGATGACGTCGAGGAGAGCCGCTGGAACACCGAGCCCAGGCGGCCCGGAAGCGGCGGCGTGACCCGCGGCTGCAGGACGGCATAGCCTTCCACCACGCACCGCGTCAGCGGATCGAGCCGCGGCCGGTTGAGCGGGTGGGCCATCGTCCCGACAAGCTCCTTGACCGCGCCCATCGGGAGCCGGGTGTCGGCGTCGAGCGTCACCACGTAGCGCACCCCGTCCGGCGCCGTCGGCACGCGCCCGTCCGCGGCCAGGAACGTGGTGTCGGTGGCGCCGCGCAGGAGGCGGTTCAGCTCGTGGAGCTTGCCGCGCTTGCGCTCCCATCCCATCCAGACGCGTTCGCGGGCATTCCACAGCCGGCGGCGGTGATAGACCGCAAAGCGCTCACCGCCCCCGGGCGCCGGCCCGTGGCGCGCATTCAGCTGCGCGACGCCGTCGCGAGCCGCGGCGACGATGTCCTCGTCGCCGGGCATGTGCTCGGCCGTCGCGTCGGGCCAGTCGGAGACCAGCGCGAACCGCACATCCCCGTCGGCGTTCCCGAGGTAGTGCACCTCGAGCCGCTCCACCTGCTCCGCCACGTCCTCGCGTCCGGCGAGCAGCGTCGGCACCGCCACCAAGGTACGGAACTCGGTCGGGACGCCGGCGAGCCACTCGAGTCGCGGCAGGAGACTCGGAGCGACCACCGCGGTGACGAACCGATTGAGCAATGCGACCGCGAGATCCGACGCGGGAATCAGCGCGAACGCCCCCATCACCAGCAGGTTCTCGAACGACATGTGGGCGCCCGACGAAACGACCAGGGGCACGGCGAGAATCGCCGCCGTGATCAGCAGAAGCGTTCCCAGGTATCCCGGCGTCGCGGCGTCGATGAGCGCGCGGCGCACGCGGAGCCAGAGCGGCGGACGGAAACCCACGGCGCGCTCGAACGCCCGGCGGCCCCCGCCCACGAGATGGAACCCGGGATCGCCGCGGCGGTCGTCGCGCGCGCCGGGTCCGTCCTGTGGCCGCGCGCGCGCCGCGTCAGCCTGGGCCAGCGCCGCTCCCGCAACCTCGAGCTCGGTGCGCTTCGACCCGCGCGCGAGCGCTTCGATCGCGTGGCGGTAGCTGTCGCGGCTGGCGAAATCCATCGCCGCGAAGTCGCTGCTGGCCCGGAGCCGCTCGTCCACCAGGCTCACGCTCTCGAAGAAGACCGTCCAGTCGAGCGCCGACATCAGCCGCATGCTGGTGATGATGTTCCGCACCGTCACGGTGGTCGCGGCCTGGCGCTGGTGTTCGACGAGCGCGATCGCCTCGGCCGTCGTCCCCTGTGCCGCGAGACGCTGATGCAGCCAGCCGAGCGCCGGGGTGACGGACGGGTCGTGGTCACGCAGCCGCTGCACCAGCTCCGCCGCGAACGCCGGGAAGGACGGCGCCCGGATGCCGCGCTGCCGCGGGGCCGCGCCCACCTTCCCGCCCCCGTTGCTCAGCCCGAGGAAGTCGTCGGCGAGAGCGCCAGCCTCCTGTCGCGCGACGCCCCCGCGCGCGATGGCGTCCGCCAGGCGCCGCAGGTTCTCCACCAGGACCATGCGCAGCGAGATCGTCAGGGCCCAGAGCTCACCGATGGTGAGCGGCTGCACCCGCTGGTATGCGCGCACGAACCGGCGCAGGTTGTCGGGATCGAAGCGGCTGTCAGTGTGGGCGACGAACGCCCAGGCGATGCCGTACACCCGCGGGTAGCCCGCCAGCGGGCCGTCGGCGAGCGCCGGAAGCTCGCGATAGAAGCCGACGGGCAGGTCATCGCGGATTTCGCGCAGCTGCTCGTCGACGACGAAGAAGTTGTCGACCAGCCACTCCGCCGCCGGCGTGATCCACCGCTCGTCGCGGACCGCCTCGGCGATGGCGCGGATCGATTCGCGCAGCGCGCGGCCGTTCTCGTCGACCCGCGGGAGGAGCGCGCGTTTCGGCCCCGAGCGGCTGGTGACTTGCTGCGCGGCGGCGAGGCTCTCGGCGTGCTGCTCCAGTCGCTCGGTGCCGAACAGCTCGGAGCGGATCGGCTCGTCGGGGGGAGGCGAGGGAAGGAACGGCAGAATCGGCAGGCGGTCCCCGGGAGACAGAGGTTGCGATCAAGGTCCGGCAGGAAACCTACCCGCCCGCGGGCCTGAGGGTACCCGTCGCGAGAAGGATGTGGGGGGGGTGCAATTCACTCGATCGGTCTAGTCCCCCTCGTTCAGTTTCCGATGCGCGGGGAGGTGGTGTCACGCGCCGGCAGGACGACGCGCGCCCAGACCGGCTTGTGGTCGCTCGCGCCGCCGTTTTCGAGAACCAGCCCGGTGGCTGCGCGGCTCGTGAGGGCGATTCCCTTCAGGAGAATGTGGTCCATCGACCACATGCTCTCGGTGTGCCCGAGCCCGCGGGTCGGCCAGGTGAAGCCGCGCTCGAGCGCCATTTCCGGCACCGTTCCGCTGTTGAAGTCACCACCCATCACGACGATCGGAAAACTGTCGGCATCGGCCAGCACGGCTGCGAGCTGGGCGCGCCGCTCGGTCGGTCCATTGCCGATGAAGGTCGAGAGGTGGACGCTATAGACGCGAATGCGGCGATCGCCCACCCGGATGGTCGCACCCACGGCGGCGCGCATCGTCCGCCTCCACCGCGCCAGGAAGGGCAGGATGAGTTTGCGCCCCGCTTCGATCGGGTAGCGTGAGACGACGGCGTTGCCGAAGTCGCGGCCGGTCACGGGGTGCAGCGTGGCGGGAAAATAGACATACCCGAAGCCGAGCGAGTCGGCGATGGCCTTCACGCCCGCCTCGTCCATCTCCTGGAGCAGGAGAATGTCCGGGCTGCGCAGCGCGTTGCTCCAGTTGATGAGCTTGACGGCCCGTTCCACGTGGTAGGAATACTCCACATTGAAGGCCACGATCTTGAGGGTGTCGGCTTCGGCGGCCACGGAGCGCGGATCGCCCGCGTAGCGCGGGCCGCCCGGATCGGAATAGTTGCG
>JAYTEN010000071.1:0-2060 GCA_043735145.1 Gemmatimonadota bacterium
AAGATCGACCTGCTCGGCCTCGGCATCCTGACGCTGCTCCAGGACGGCATCAAGCTCATCCGGCAGACACGGGGCGTCGCCATCGATCTCGCGAACCTGTCGATGGACGATCCCGCCGTCTACGACGACATGTGCCGCGCCGACACCATCGGCGTCTTCCAGATCGAGTCGCGGGCGCAGATGAACACGCTGCCGCGCCTCGCGCCGCGGAAGTTCTACGACCTGGTGGTCGAGGTTGCGCTGATCCGTCCCGGGCCGATCCAGGGGGAGATGGTCCATCCGTACCTGCGCCGGCGCGCCGGCGAGGAAGCGATCGACTATCCGCATCCCTCGCTGGAGCCGATCCTGGAGCGCACGCTGGGCGTGCCGCTGTTCCAGGAGCAGGGCATGCAAGTGGCGATCAGCGCGGCGGGCTTCACGCCGGGCGAGGCCGACGAGCTGCGGCGCGCCATGGGCCACAAGCGTTCGCACCAGCGGATGGCGGACATCAGCCGGAAACTCATCGACGGCATGGCGCGCAACGGCATCGCCGAGGATGTCGGCCGGCGCATCTTCAACCAGATCGCCGCTTTCGCCGACTACGGCTTTCCCGAGAGCCACGCGGCGAGCTTCGCGCTGCTGGTCTACGCCTCGGCGTATCTCAAGCACTACTACCACGCCGAATTCACCTGCGCGCTGCTCAACGCGCAGCCGATGGGATTCTATGCGCCGGGCACGATCGTCGAGGACGCGCGCCGTCACGGCGTCGAGGTGCGCGGCGTGGATGTCATGAAGAGCCGGTGGGACTGTACCATCGAAGGAGGGACGGGGGGAGCGGGGGAGCGGGGGACGGGCCCCGGACCCCAACGTCGCGGCTTCTCCCGTCCCCCGGCCCCCCCGTCCCCCTGTCCCCCGTCTCTGCGCATCGGCTTGCGATACGTCCACGGCCTGGGGGAGAAGGCGAAGGACAAGCTCGCGCCCTTCCTCGATGGACCTCGGCCGGCGTCACTGGAGGAATGGGCGCGACGCAGCGGGCTCAACGTCACCCAGCTGCGCGCGCTGGCCGAGGCGGGCGGCTTCTATTCGCTGTGGCCCAACCGCCGCTCGGCGCTATGGGAGCTGCTCAAGCACGCGCGCGGCGGCGCCGGCCCCCTGGCGCCCGCGGCCAGGGACCGGCGCAGCGCGCCGGTGCCCGCGCTCGCGCCTTACGAGTTGACCGAGGCCGACTACCGCGTGACCGGGATGTCGCCCGCGGGGCACCCGATGCGCCACCTGCGCGCCGGCCTGCGCGCCGAAGGCGTCATCACCGCCGGAGAGCTGGGCCGGCACCGGAACGGCGACTGGGTCACCGTGGGCGGGCTGGTGATCGTGCGCCAGCGTCCCCAGACGGCGAAGGGCTTCTGCTTCGTGACGATGGAGGACGAGACGGGACTGGTGAATGTGGTGGTGACGCCGAAACTCTTCGAGGCCAACCGGCGCATCATCGTGCGCTCGCCGCTACTCGTGGTGCGCGGCGTCCTTCAGGAGGAACAGGGCGTGCTCAACGTGCGGGCGCGGACCTTTGCGGCGCCGGATCCGCGGGCGGGGGCGGCCCATGCGAAGTCGCACGATTTCCGCTGACGCCGCGGGTCGCCAGCACGAGCCCGGAGAAGATCAGCAGCGAGGCGACTCCTGCCCGCGGCGTGACGTGCTCGCCCAGGATCAGCGGCGCCAGGAACGCCGTCACCACCGGCTGGACGTATACGTACATCGCGACCGTGCTGGCCGGCGCGCGCTTGAGCGCCCAGATGGACATCAGGTAGCAGAGAAACGTCGGAAAGAGAATGATGTACAGCAGCACCAGCGACAACGCCTGCGTAACCCGCGCGGGATCCACGTGCAGCAGCGACGGCACGCCGACCGGCGCGATCAGCAGGCAGCCGATCAGGAATACGTAAGTCACGACCGTGACCGGCTCCAACCGCTTCACCACGTCCCTCGACAGCACCAGGTACGACGCGTAGCAGAGCGAGTTGATCAGCACGAGGACGTCGCCGAGCACCGTGGCGCCGTCCGCCGCCGCTCCTCGCGACAGCGCGAGC
>JAYTEN010000072.1:0-2270 GCA_043735145.1 Gemmatimonadota bacterium
CCGGCCATGGTCGCCGCGCCGCCGACGGGGCGGCGGTTGCTCCACGCCGCCACGCGCGACTCCATCGCACCGTGAAAGTCATTGGTGGACAGCACCCGCAGGAGGATCGAGTCGCTCCCCGCCCGGGGGGCCGCCGGGCGTGAACCGCCACGCCAGTCCTCCGCGGGCGCGCTCGCCGCGGTGACGCCGCGGATCCGCCAGCTCGGGACGAAGAAATCGCTCGCGCCGATGGTGCCGCGGCGGCGGACTTCGTCGGCGAGCAGCTCGCGGATGTCCTCGCCGCGGTCGTAGACGACGGGCGCTCCCGCCAGCATGGCAAAGCCGCCGCCGCCCTGCTGCCGGTAGTTGTTCACCGCCATGGTGAGCGAGTCGGTGTCGCGCACGTCGCGCCCGCCGATCAGCAGCTGCGCGACGCGCCGGCCCACGGGCCGCGAGAGGTCGAGCTCGTACTCAGCCCCGCTGACGATGTCGAAGTTGTAGCCCGGCACCGATGCATTCACCGTGGGCCCGCTCACGCCCATGCCTGACCAGTAGCGCGCGCTGTGCTCGAGGAAGGCGCGCAGCTGGGCGCCCGTGATACGGACCGCGCGCAGCGTGTTGTCGTAGGGATAGACGGTGGTGAGGTCGGCGAGGGTGACGGGACCCGCCGGCAGTCCGCCGTCCAGCTGGAAGGCGGGCGTCGCGGAGAGGTCCGCGCCGGAATGCTCGCGCATCACCGCGTTCACGAAATCGATGACCGGCGTGTCCTCGATGCGCGCGCGGGTCAGCGGCATCGGCTCGCGGCTCTGGCCCAGCGGCTGGGTGACCCAGCGCAGCGTCGTCTCGTGGGCCGGCTCGAGCGCCGCGGCGAGCGCGCTGTCGGGCCGGACATCCTGAAGCGGCACGATGGTGCCGTGCTTGCGGGCGATGCGCCACTTCCCGTGCTCGCGCACCATGGCGAGCTCGACCACCGCCACGCTCTGGGCCCAGTTGCGGGGCTGCACCACGAGGGTGGTGCCCACGGTGCTGTCGGCGATTTCCCGGTGGGTGTGCCCGATGACGGCGACGTCGAGGTCGGACGCCGCGATGGTCCGCGCCACGTCATTCTCGGGCGGCGCCGCCGATTCCGCATAGCTCGACGGGCCGTCCAGACCGGCGTGCGCGACGAGCACCGTGATGTCGGCGCCGGCCCGGCGCATCGCCCGGCTCACCGGCGGCACCGCGTCCGCGAGGGGCGTAAGGGTCGCTCGGCCGTTGATGTTGGGACCATCCCACACCGCCACGCCGGGCGTCGTCGCGCCGGTGATGCCGATGCGCACGGTGCCGCGCCGCAGCATGACTGAGCGCCGATAGAGCGTCGTGCGCGCGGGCAGGCGCAGGATATTGGACGACACGACCGCGTAGCGCGCGCCGGCCAGCGCCCGCTGCATCACCGGCAGGCCGAAATTGAACTCGTGGTTGCCCGGCGTCGCCGCGTCGTAGCCGATGCGGTTCAGCGCGTCGACCATCGGATGCACCGCCGCGGGATTGCGCGCGAACCAGGTCGCGAACGAGTTGCCCTGGATCAGGTCGCCGGCGTCCACGACGACGACCCGGCCGGGGTGCGCGCGGCGCAGCGAGTCGATGACCGTGGCGGCGCGGACCAGGCCCAGTGGCGCGGCGCGGTTGCGCTCGTAGTCCCAGGAGAGGGCGCGGCCGTGCACGTCGGTGGTCGCCGCGATGACGATCGTGGTCGTGTCGGTGGCGCGTGGCTGCTGGGCGAGGGCGGCGGCGGCAACAATAAGGAAAGGCGAGACGATCATAGTGCGGGCAGAATCTACCGCGCCGATTGACTCCCGCCAATCGGCCCTGCAACGTTCCGCCCCACGACCCACGCGGGACGCCGAGATGAGCGATGAGCGGGTACTGGTGGTGGACGACGAGCGCGACATCACCGCGCTGGTTGCCTATCACCTGGCAAAGGCCGGCTACCGGGTCACCACTGCGGCGACCGGGGTCGCCGCGCTGGAGGCCGTCGCGGCCGAGCCGCCCGACCTCGTCGTCCTCGACCTCATGCTCCCCGGACGCTCGGGCTACGAGGTGCTCGAAGAGCTGCGCCGCCGCGAAGACACGCGGGATGTCGGCGTGATCCTCCTCACGGCCCGGCGGGAAGAAGCCGACCGCATCCGCGGCCTGGCATCCGGCGCCGACGACTACCTCACCAAGCCGTTCAGCCCCGAAGAGCTGGTGCTACGCGTCGCCGCGGTGCTGCGCCGCCTGCACTCGCCCGCCACCGGCGCCGGCGGCGCGAT
>JAYTEN010000073.1:0-26416 GCA_043735145.1 Gemmatimonadota bacterium
TGAAGATCTTCGACTTTCCCGGGACCTTCGAGGAGTGGGAGACGGCGAGCAAGGAGCGCGCGCACGCGGCGCGGGTCGCGGCCGACGAGGCGAAGAAGGTCGCCGAGCTGCGCGAGCGCCAGAAGGTCCGGCGCAATCAGGATGAGAAGAAGGGCGACCAGGCGGCGAAGAAGTCGGCCCGGCAGACGATCGACGCGGCGGAAAAGAAGATCGCCGAGGTCGAGGTCCGGATCGAGAAGATCCAGAACGACCTGGCGAACCCAGATCTCTATGGGACGCCGGAAGGGGTGCGGAAGAGCATCGAGCTGGGCAAGGCGCTCGAGACGACGCGGAAGGAGCTCGACGCGGCGTTCACGGCGTGGGAGAAGCTGAACTAGCGGGGCGGAAGCGCGGGAGCGGGGGCCCCGTCCTCACGAACTTCTAATCCCCAGTAGTTGTGCCTGCGTCGCTCGCGGCCGACCGGTACGACGGCGCACCTACTGGAGATTAGAAGTTCGCTGGACGGGGCCCCCGCTTCCGCGTTCCGGCCCCGCAGGGCCGCAGCTCGTCACACGCGTTTCTGCTTCCACTTCCCCTTCCGGAACATCCACGCGCTCGCGACGGCAAAGATCGAGAAGGACAACGCGATCGAGAGGAAGACGCCCGTCGGGCCGAGTGTCGTGCGGCGGGAGAGGAACCACGCCAGCGGCACCTCGAAGAGCCAGAAGCAGAAAAGATTGAGCCACGTCGGCGTCCAGGTATCGCCGGCCCCGTTGAAGGCATTCGACAGCACCATGCCGTAGGCATAGAAGACGAATCCCGCGCTCACGATGCGCAGGCAGGGCACGCCCCACAGCATGATGGCCGGATCCTGGTGCGTGAAGAAGCCGATGATGGGCCGCGCCGCCAGCACGAAGACGAGTCCCACGGCGCCCAGCACCAGCATGTTGTAGAACCCCGCCATCCATACCGACTTTTCCGCGCGCTCCGGCTTGCCGGCGCCGAGGTTCTGGCCGACCAGGGTCGCGGCGGCGTTGCTCAGTCCCCACGAGGGCAGCAGCGCGAAGATCACCACGCGGAACGCCACCGTGTACCCCGCGATGACGTTGCTGCCGAAGGTCGCGATCACCCGCACCAGGCCGACCCAGCTCGTGGTGCCGATGAGGATCTGGAAAATCCCCGCGCCCGAGAGCTTGAGAACCTGGCCCATGAGGGGCGGATCGAGGGTGACGTGCGGCCGGCGGATGACGATGCGGCCGTCACGCCGCGCCAGCTGCGTGAACTGGTAGATCACGCCGATGCCGCGGCCGATCGTGGTGCCGACCGCCGCGCCGGTCACGCCGAGCCGGGGGAAGGGGCCCACGCCGAAGATGAACAGCGGCCCCAGGATCATGTTGCAGGCGCTGGCGAGCCAGAGCGACCGCATGGCGATGGCGGCGTCGCCCGCGCCCCGGAAGACGGCATTGATGAGAAAGAGCAGCAACACGACGACATTGCCGCCGAGCATGATGCGCGTATAGTTGGCACCTTCGCGACGCACCGCATCCGAGGCACCCAGCAGCCCCAGGAGCTGTGGCGCGAAGGTGATCCCCACGATCGAGATGGGAATGGAAACCAGGATGCCGAGGCCGATGGCCTGCGCCGCGGTGTGCGCCGCCTCGTCGGGCTTCTTCTCGCCGATGCGGCGGGCGACCAGCGCCGTGGCGCCGATGCCGAGGCCGATGGCGGCCGAGTAGATCAGCGCCATCATCGACTCGGTGAGACCGACGGTGGCGATCCCGTCGGCGCCGAGCCCGGCTCGCGCGACGAAGAACACGTCGACGACGGCGAAGAGCGACTCGAGCATCGTCTCGAGCACCATCGGCACCGCCAGCAGCACCAGCGCGTGCCCGATGGGGCCTTCGGTGAAGTCCTGCTTCGAGCCGCGGACCGCCTCGCGGAACGTCTTCCAGCGTGACATGGGCGAAGAATCTAATCGTAAGGATGGGAACCATGCTGAACCGGATTGGACAGATCGCGCTGACGGTGGACGACGTGGAGCGCGCGACCGCGTTCTACCGCGATGTCGTTGGTCTCACCTACCTCTTTTCGGCGCCGCCGGGGCTCGCCTTCTTCGATGTCGGCGGCACCTGGATCATGCTCGGCCCGCCCGAGGGCGAGAGGCAGGAGCGCTTCGCGTCAATCCTGTACTTCGACGTGGACGACATCAGGGCGGCGTACGAAGAGATGAAACGGAAGGGCGCCAATTTCCGTACCGAGCCCCATCGCGTGCACAGCGACGGCACGCGGGAACTGTGGCTCGCCGACTTTTTCGATTCCGAAGGCAATACCATGTGCCTTAGGCGGTGGGCACCGGTTACGGCGGTACGGCGGTAGGGCGGTACGGTGGTACGGCGGTAGGACGGTAGGACGGTACGGCGGTACGGCGGTACGGCGGCACGTAGGGGCGGGCGGCGTGGAAATGATCCACGCCGCGTTGTTTTACGTACCACGTACCGCCGGACCGCCGTACCGTGGTGCATGCTTGCGCGCATCGTCTCCGCCGCCGTGCTCGGCATCGACGCCTACCTCGTGGATGTGGAGACGGACATCGCCGCCGGTCTGCCCACCTTCGCTACCGTCGGCCTGCCGCACGGCGCGGTGAAGGAGGGCCGCGAGCGCGTGAACTCGGCGATCCAGAATGCCGGCTACACCTTCCCCCTTGCCCGCATCACCGTGAACCTCGCCCCGGCCGACCGGCCGAAAAGCGGCTCGGCCTTCGACCTCCCCGTCGCCCTCGGGATACTCGGCGCATCGGAGCAGGTCAGCCTCGAGGGCCTGAAAGGATGGCTCGTCCTCGGCGAGCTGGGCCTCGACGGCGAGATCCGTCCGGTCCGCGGCGCCCTGTCGATCGCGGTGGCGGCAAAGCAGGCCGGCTGCGCCGGACTCCTCCTTCCCGCGGGCAACGTGCGGGAGGCCGCCGTGGTCGAGGGCCTCGACGTGCGTGGCGCGCAAACGTTAGGCGACGTGGTGCGGCACCTGGGCCGGGGGCCCGCGCTGGTCCGCGCCGACGTGCAGGTGCGCGAGCTCTTCACGGCGCGCGCGAGCGTGGACGTGGACTTCGGCGAGGTGAAGGGGCAGGAGCACGCCAAGCGCGCCCTCGAGGTCGCGGCGGCGGGCGGGCACAATGTGTTGATGGTGGGGCCGCCGGGCAGCGGCAAGACGATGCTGGCGCGCCGGCTGCCCAGCATCCTGCCGGCGATGTCGCTTGCCGAGGCGCTCGAGACCACGAAGATCCACTCGGTCGCGGGGATGCTCCGCGCCGGCGAGTCGCTGATCGCGGTGCGGCCCTTTCGCGCGCCGCACCACACCATCTCCGACGCGGGGCTCATCGGCGGCGGCAGTTATCCGCGGCCCGGCGAGGTCTCGCTCGCCCATCATGGCGTGCTCTTTCTCGACGAGCTGCCGGAATTCCGCCGCAACGTCCTCGAGGTCCTGCGCCAGCCGATGGAAGACGGCGCCGTCACCCTGAGCCGCGCCGCGATGTCGCTCTCGTTCCCCGCGCGTTTCATGCTCGCCGCGGCGATGAACCCGTGCCCCTGCGGGCATCACGGCGACGCGGTGCGCTCCTGCATCTGCGTACCGGTCGCGATTCAGCGCTACCTGGCACGGGTGTCCGGGCCGCTCCTCGACCGGATCGACATGCATCTCGAGGTGCCGTCAGTGCGGTTCCGCGACCTGGCCGAACCCCGGGCCGGCGAGCCGAGTGAGGCGATCCGCGAGCGCGTGGCCCGCGCGCGCGCCTTGCAGCAGGAACGGTTTGCGCACCGGCGCGACATTCACGCCAACGCCCACATGGCGCCGCGCGACATCCGCTCCTGCTGCCGTCTGACCGAGGGCGCCGACGCCCTCCTGCGCACCGCCATCCAGCGCCTCGGCCTGTCGGCCCGCGCATATCATAGAACCCTGAAGCTCGGCCGCACAATTGCTGACCTGGCCGGTGCGTCCCATATCGAGCCGCCACACGTCAGCGAGGCGGTACAGTACCGGGGACTGGATCGCCAGAAGCAGGTAAATGCCGCCTGATTCTTGACTTACGGACTGCATGCTGCAACAGTAGGAGCGACCCCTTGGCGAGGAGGAGCTGGATGTCCCTGCTCACGTCCTGCGCACCACAGCCTGCTTTAGCGGAGCACCCCGAGTTCGCGCTGATGCTGGCGTGTACCCTGGATCGCTATCACTGCACCCTCGCCGAGGTCCGCGAGGACTACTGGATCGGCCGTGCCTGGCGGGCACTGACCTGCGATCACACCCTCGCGTCGCGCGTTGCCCGGGTGGGGGTCGGCAACATCCTGCTGACAGGGTCCGCTTTCGGGACCGCGCCGCTGAGCGCGCGCGACCGCGACCGCTGGCAGATGCGGGTCCTGTCGCGGCTCGTGGTCGATACCGGCCGCACCGCGGAGGGCCTGGGCCTCGAGGTCCGGTTCGCCGAGGCGCCGGTGCAGATCGCGCGGGGCTCCATGCTGTCGCTCATTTCGCAGACCGTCGCCGGTGATCCGCGCTGGCAGGACCTCTCGCGATTTGCCGCCGATCTTTCCCCGGTCGACGTGCCCGTAGCGTGCAGCGCCGAGTCCTTTGTGGCAGCCTGACCAGGCCGGGATACCCCCTCAACCTCCATCACCTTCTTCACTTTCCTCACCTTCTTCACTTTCCTCACCTTCTTCACCTTCTGAGTAAGTTTCCAGCGGTGAGGACTTGCCTGTAGCGTGCGTCTCTTCGTCGCCGTCAATCTGCCCGAGGAAGTGCGCCGCGCCGTCGGCGCCGCGATCGCGCCGCTGCGCGCCATCGAGGCCCCGGTGCAGTGGGTGGATGCCGGGCGGATGCACATCACGATCCAGTTTCTCGGCAGCGTGGACGACGCCAGGGCGGGGCCCCTCGGCGACGCGCTCGCGGACGCGGTGAGCGGCCTGAAGACGTTCGAGGTGATGGCGGGTGGGGCCGGCGCCTTTCCCGATCTCGCGTATCCGCGCGTGCTCTGGCTCGGCGTGGAGCATCACCCGGCGCTGGAGCTGCTGGCGCACGACGTGGCCCGCACGCTGGGGCGCTTCGGATTCGAGCCGGAGCTGCGGCCCTTCCAGCCGCACATCACCATCGGGCGCGCGGCGAAGGACGCCGACGGCGGCGCGCTGTGCGCCGTGACGGACCGGCTTGGCGCGATCGAGTGGTCGTCGGTGGTGCCGGTGGAGAGTGTGGATCTCATGGAGAGCATACCAGGCCAGGACTATCGCGTCGCCAGGCGCGCAGCCCTCGGCGGAGGAGCCTGACGAATGGGATGCCTGAAGGCCGTCGTGGTGCGCGTGCTGTCGATGATCGTGCTGGTGGCCCTCCTCATCCTGGGGTGGACCTACCGGGCCGAGATCATGGCGTACGTCGATGCATTTCGAGGGCATCGCAAGGCCGAATACGTTCCGCCGGCGCCGCGCGCCCCCGCGGGGGGGCTGCCGTCGGCGTCATCGAACCCCGCGTCCGCGCTCGCGCGCCTGGGCGAACCCGGCGGGCCGGCCTACGTCGATCTCACGGCGGCGGACCTTGCGGGGATCGTCACCCAGAGCCTGGGAACCGAGGGGCAGCAGGTCTTCGACTCGGTGCAGGTCGCGCTGCTCGAGAACGAGGTGCGGGTGCGCGGATCGCTCGACCTGAAGCGGGTGCCGCGCAGCCTGCTGGGTCCCTTTGCGAGTGTCCTGGGTGACCGTGAGCCCGCGGCCATCGGCGGCCCGCTGTCGGTGGACGGTGCCGGCCGGCTGGTCCTGACGGTGACGTATTTCGCGGTGAAGGATTTTCCCTTCCCCCGCAACATGATTCCGCGCCTGATGCGCGAAGCGCGCATTCCGGGCGCCGAGGACGCCAGCATCCCGCTGCCGCTCACCACGCCGATCGGCGATGTGCGCGTCACGCCGGAGCACTTGCGCTTCTACCGGGTGGCGGCGCGATGAGTTATCGCATCCTGGTGGTCGACGACGAGCCCGGCATCCGGGCCGCGCTCCACCAGCTGCTCGAGTACGAGGGGTACGCGGTGCTCCAGGCGACCTCGGGCGCCGAGGCGCTAGAGACCTACGCCGCGAAGTCGCCGCACCTGGTGCTTCTCGACGTGAAGATGGCGGGCATCGACGGCCTCGCCGTCCTGAAGAAGCTGCGGGCCCAGGACCCGGCGGCGATCGTGGTCATGATTTCGGGGCACAGCACCATTTCCACCGCGGTCGAAGCGACGCAGCTCGGTGCGCACGACTTTCTCGAGAAGCCGCTGGATACCGACCGCGTGCTGGTGACGATCCGCAACGCGCTCAAGACGGTCGTGCTCGAGCGCGAGGTTCGCGCGCTGAAGGCCGAGGTCGAGCAGCGGCACGAGATCGTGGGCAGCTCGCCGCCGATCCGCCAGCTCATCGAGCGCATCGAGAAAGTCGCGCCCACGCTGTCGCGCATCCTCGTGACCGGCGAGAACGGCACCGGCAAGGAGCTGGTCGCGCGCGCGGTGCACCGGCTTTCGCCCCGGGGCCACAAGGCCTTCATCGAGGTGAATTGCGCCGCGATCCCCTCCGAGCTGATCGAGTCGGAGCTGTTCGGGCACATGAAGGGCTCGTTCACGGGGGCGTTCAACGACCGTATCGGCCGCTTCGAGCAGGCCGACGGCGGAACGCTCTTTCTGGACGAGATCGGCGACATGAGCGCGTCGGCGCAGGCCAAGGTGCTGCGCGCGCTCCAGGAGGGCATCATCTCCCCCATCGGCTCGACCAAGACGGTGAAGGTGGATGTGCGGGTGATCGCCGCAACCAACAAGCGGCTGGAAGACGAGATTGCGGCGGGGCGGTTCCGCGAGGACCTGCTGTACCGGCTGAACGTGGTGCCCATCGAGGTGCCGCCGCTGCGCGCGCGCCGCGAAGACATCCCGCAGCTGGTCCAGCATTTCGTCACCCAGCTGGTGGCGGGGCCGGGCCTCGCCGCGCGGGCCTTCTCGCCCGGCGCCATCGACCGGCTGCGACGGCATCCCTGGCCGGGCAACGTGCGCGAGCTGCGCAACACGGTGGAGCGGCTGCTGATCCTGGCGGCGGGGCCGGTGGCCTCGGAGAACGACGTGAGCCGTCTGCTCGGCGCCGTTTCGAGCGACGGCGGGGCGGGCGACACTTTGCTCCAGGCGGAGACGTATGAAATCTTCAAGGAGAATGCCGAGCGGGCGTTCCTGCTGGCCAAGCTGGCGGAATTCGACTGGAACGTGAGCGAGACGGCACGCCGGCTCGACATGCCGCGCTCGAACCTGTACAAGAAGATCGAACGCCTCAAGCTGGCGAGGGACTCGTGAGCGCGGACAAGGGCGGACCCCGCGACTGGGACAAGGAGCTCGCGGACATCGACAAGCTGATCGAGAAGGGACCTGCGCCCGCGCCGGTGCCGGGCAAGTCGCCAAGTCGCCAGGTCGCCAAGTCGCCAAGTGCGCCGAGGGAGGGTGGACGCCTCGCGAACTTCCGCTACTCCACCACCATGACGTGGGTGCGGCTGATTCTCGCGGCGCTGGTGGGCATCGGGATGACACAGTGGCCCTACACGCACGGCTGCGGGATGCCGCTCTACGGCTATCTCGCGGCGGTGGGCGGCGTCATCGTGGCATCGTTCTGGTCGATGGTGAGCTCGTGGAAGTCGCGTTCGAGCCTGGCGCATGCGCTGTCGATCGTGCTGCTTTTCTGGGGCGCCGCGCTCGCCGCACGCGAAATTCTTCCGCGCGTCGGATACGCGAAGGCCATCGCCACCTGGGAATGCCGAGTTACGCACTGACGCCGTAGGGGCCGACCTTGTGTCGGCCCGCCTTCCACGGGCGGCCACAAGGGCCGCCCCTACGAATTCGGCGGCGCCATCCTATCTTTGCCCATGCCCAAAACCTTCAGGAACTTCATCGCCGGCAAGTGGGTTGCCCCGGAAACCGGGAAGTACTTCGAGAACCGGAACCCCGCCGACTCGCGCGACCTCATCGGCCGCTTCCCCTTGTCCGGCGCGCGCGATGTCGAGCGGGCCGTCCGCTCGGCGAAGGCCGGCTTCGAGCGGTGGCGCCGCATGCCCGCGCCCGGCCGTGGCGACATCCTGCGCGGCATCGGCGACCTCCTTGTCGAACGGAAGGAGGCAATCGCCAATGCGATGACGCGCGAGATGGGCAAGGTGCTCGCCGAGACGCGCGGCGACGTGCAGGAGGCGATCGATACCGCCTATTACGCGGCGACCGAGGGCCGGCGGCTGTTCGGCCACACGGTGCCGAGCGAGCTGCGCAACAAGTGGGCGATGAGCATCCGCCGCCCGATCGGCGTGGCCGGCCTGGTGACGCCGTTCAACTTCCCGATGGCGATCCCGACCTGGAAGATGTTCCCCGCGCTGCTGTGCGGGAACTCGGTCGTGCTGAAGGCCAGCGAGGACGTGCCGCACACGTCCACGATCCTGGTCGAGCTGCTGCTCGAGGCGGGGCTTCCGCCCGACGTCATCCAGCTGGTGCACGGCGGCGGCGAGGCGGGGAAGGCGCTCGTCGAGCATCCCGGCGTGCCGGTGATTTCGTTCACCGGGTCCACGGCGACGGGATCGAAGATCGGGGAGACCTGCGGGCGGATGCACAAGCACGTGTCCCTCGAGATGGGTGGCAAGAATGCGATGATCGTCATGGACGACGCCGACCTCGACCTCGCGCTCGAAGGCGTGCTCTGGGGCGCGTTCGGCACGACGGGGCAGCGGTGTACCGCGACCAGCCGGCTGATCGTTCATCGGAAGGTGCACGACAGGTTCCTGCGCATGGTGGCCGACCGTGCCGAGTTGCTGAAGCTGGGGGACGGGCGCCAGGCCGGCAATGACGTGGGTCCGCTGATCCACGAGCGTTCGCGCGCCAAGGTCGAGTCGTACGTCGACATCGGACAGGAAGAGGGCGCCGAGCTGGTGCTGGGCGGCAAGCGCGGCACCGGCGAGCGGCTCAAGCACGGCTACTACTACAAGCCGACGATTTTCGCGGGCGTGAAGCCGGGGATGCGGATCGAGCAGGAAGAGATCTTCGGGCCGGTGCTCTCGGTGATCCAGGTGCGGTCACTCGCCGACGCGATCAAGGTCAACAACGGGGTGCAGTACGGCCTCTCGAGCTCGGTCTACACCCGCAACGTCGAGAGCGCGTTCCGCGCGATGGAAGACCTCGACAACGGGATCACCTACATCAACGCGCCCACGATCGGCGCCGAGGCGCACCTGCCCTTCGGCGGGATCAAGAAGACGGGCAACGGCCACCGCGAGGTGGGGTGGCAGGGGTACGACTTCTTCTCGGAGACGAAGGTGATCTACGTCGACTATTCCGGGAAACTGCAAAAGGCCCAGATCGACACGTATGAGGTCTGACGCCGGAAAATGGAAACGGGGAGGGTGCTTGCCAGCGGCGTGGTGAACGGCAGAGGTGATGAGGATCACTCCGATCCCGTCACCTCCGTCTCATTATTCCGTCACCAGTCCCGCTTTTTTCCTCGACCATCGTTCACCGCACTCTCCCGCCCGATTCACCCACCTCGAAATTCGGGATTGCGCGTAGAGGGGAGACTTACTAAACTCTTATTCCAGCCAGCAGTTACACCACCAAACAAACACAATCGCGGAGCCCAATGCCTCGGAACAACGCCGTCCGAAAAGCGTGGGTCGAAGAAGGCTCGCTGGATCAGTACCTCCGCGAAATCAGTCGCTACCCCCTGATCAACCGCGAAGACGAAACCGTCCTCGCCATTCGCATCAAGCAGGCCGACCCCGAGGCGCTCGACAAGCTCGTCCGGTCGAATCTCCGCTTCGTCGTCTCCGTCGCCAAGAAATACCAGAACCAGGGCGTTTCGCTCTCCGACCTGATCAACGAGGGCAACCTCGGCCTGATCCGCGCCGCCCACAAGTTCGACGAGACCAAGGGCATCAAGTTCATCTCGTACGCCGTGTGGTGGATCCGCCAGGCCATTCTCCAGGCCCTGGCCGAGCAGAGCCGCATCGTCCGCGTCCCGCTCAACCGGGCCGGCACGCTGCACCGCATCGGCAAGCGCAGCTCGGCGCTCCAGCAGGAGCTGGGCCGCGAGCCGACGGTCGAAGAGATCGCCGAGGGCATGGACATCAGCGAGGAAGAGGTCGCCAAGACTCTGTCCATTTCGCAGAGCCACCTGTCGCTTGACGCGCCGATGACCCCGGGCGAGGACAACAAGCTCCTCGACTACCTGCCCGACACGATGAACCCGACGCCCGACGAGCAGACGTTCGAGCACGCGCTGACCGAATCGATCGAGCGCGTCCTCGGCACGCTCAAGGAGCGCGAGGCCAAGATCCTCCGGCTGTACTTCGGCCTCGACGGCCGCGAGCCGATGACGCTCGAAGAGATCGGCAGCCTCCTCGGCATCACGCGCGAGCGGGTGCGCCAGATCAAGGAAAAGGCGCTGTCCCGCCTGCGGCACATTTCCAAGGCGCGGGCGCTCGAAAGCTTCCTCACGTAGGTGGCGTCGCAGGCATCGTTCGACGTCTCGACCGGCGCCGACCTCCAGGAGGTCGACAACGCCGTCAACCAGGCAAAAAAAGAGCTGATCCAGCGCTACGACTTCAAGGGCTCCAAGGCCTCGATCGAATTCGAGAAGGCCAAGGAGCCCAAAATCGTTCTGGTTGCCGACGACGACTTCAAGATGACCGCCCTCTTCGACCTCCTTCAAGGCCGCCTGATCAAGCGCGGCGTCCCCGTGAAAAACCTCGTCATCGGTGATAACCAGCCGGCGGGCCTGTCCACGGTGCGCAAGGAAATCCTGCTGACCCAGGCCATCGCGAGCGACAAGGCGAAGGAAATCACGAAGGCGATCAAGGAGGGCGGCTTCAAGAAGGTCACGTCGTCCATCCAGGGCGACGAGGTCCGGGTTTCGGCGCCATCCCGCGACGAGCTTCAGGCGGTGATGGCGATGCTCCGCGCCAAGGACTTCGGCATCGAGCTGAAGTTCGGCAACTATCGGGGCTGAAGTGCCGCGCGGGTCGCGCGCATGCGGCTCACGTCGGGTTGTACCTCCGCGGTGGCGGGAACGATCAGCAACAGCGCAGCGGCATCAATAGGTCCCTGCCACCCCAGCCGGGTAAGTCGTTATCTTTCTTGAACATGAAGCTCGGCGTCATCTCCCTCGGCTGCGACAAGGCTACGGTGGACACGGAAGCGCTCCTCGCGCGCTTCGTGGGTCACGGGGCACAGGTCACGGCCGCGCTCGATGATGCCGACGTGATTCTCGTGAATACCTGCGGATTCATCGACGCCGCCAAGCAGGAAAGCATCGACGCGATGCTCGCCGCCGCCCGGATGAAGAAGGACGGCCGCTGCCGCGCCGTGGTCGCCGTTGGCTGCCTCGTCGCGAAGTACAAGGAAGAGCTCCAGGCCTCGATTCCCGAAGTGGACTACTTCTACGGGTTCGGCGACCTTCCCGGACTCATGCCGCAGCTCCAGGCCGACGGCCTGCTCGACGATCCGGTCGCCATCCATCCCGGCATGCGCTTCTTCTTCGGCACCAAGCCCCACGTGCGCTACATGAAGATCAGCGAAGGCTGCGACCACACCTGCGCCTTCTGCGCCATCCCGCTGATGCGCGGCAAGCACAAGTCCCGCCCCGTCGAGGACCTCGTCCGCGAAGCGCAGGAGCTCGAAGCGCAGGGCGCGCAGGAGATCAACCTGGTGGCCCAGGATCTCGGTCACTATGGAAGAGACACGACGCACGCCACCCGACTCACGGACCTGATCAGGACCTTGCTGCGCGAAACGTCGGTGAAGTGGTATCGCCCGATGTACATGTACTCCATGGGCATCACCCGCGAGCTGGTGGAGCTGTGGGCCACCGAGCCGCGCCTGGTGCCGTACATCGACATGCCGATCCAGCACGGCAACGACCGCATGCTGCAGTTGATGCGCCGCCCCGAGCGGAAGGACACGATCCGCACCAAGGTGGCGTGGCTGCGGGGCGCGATCCCGGGCATGGCGATCCGCACCACGGCGCTGGTCGGCTTCCCCACGGAAACGCCTGACGAATTCCAGGAGCTGATGGAATTCATCGACGAGATGCAGTTCGACCGGCTGGGCGTGTTCGCCTATTCGCCGCAGGAAGGCACCCGCGCCGCCGAGCTTCCCGATGACGTGCCGGAAGCGGTCAAGCGCGACCGGGTCGAGCAGGTGGGCGAGCTGCAGCGCGCCGTGTCGGCCGACCGGCTGAACCGGTTCCTCGGCCAGGAGCTGGACGTGCTGGTGGACGAAGGCGCCGCGCCTGACGATCCGGGCGAGCTGATCGGCCGCACCGCCTTCCAGGCCGACGACGTGGACGGCTGCACCTACCTGAAGACCGGCAAGCCGGTCGGCCCGGGCGACTGGGTGAAGGCGCGCGTCATCGACACTCTCGACTACGACATCGTGGCCGAGACGGTCGGTTGAGTCGGCGCGGCCTCGCCGCGACGGTCGGGTGCGCCGCCCTCGCGGCGATCGCTGCGTGCCATCACCGGCAGGAGCCGGCCCCCGCACCCCGGTCCCCGGTCCCCGGTCCCCGGTCCCCGGTCCCCGACACCACTGCCAGTCCTGCCGCCCCCGACGCCCCGGTCCCCGGTCCCCCGGTGGCCGGTCCCCGGTTCCCGGTCCCCGTTCGTCCGGGCGTCATCGTCCAGCTGCCTAACGAACCGACGATCCGGGTCGGCCTGGTGGTGGACCGCGACTCGGCGGTGATCGGCGCGAGCGGCCCGTTCCGGTTCGTGGATCAAACGGGCGCCACCGTGGCGACGCTGGCCCCCGGGGCCACCGCCACGATGCGGTCCGGCGGCGGTGCGGCCCGGCTCGAGCTGTCGCGCGCGGGTCCGGCGCCGATGACCCTGACCGGCCCGATCCTCGCGGTCCCCGCGAGCATCGAGGACTACGTGACGGTAGGCGGGCGGCGTTATCGCGGCTACCTCATCATCCAGCAGGGGAGTGCCGGCGTCACCGTCGTCAACCGGGTGCCGCTCGAGGCCTACCTGGTGAGCGTGGTCGCCCTGGAGCTCGGCTTTCGCGCCCCCGGCGATCGTGAGGCGGTCAAGGCCCAGTCGGTGGCGGCGCGCTCCTTCGCCATCCGCTACAAGGGGCGTCGCGAAGCGCTGGGATTCGATGTCTTTCCGACCGACGCCGACCAGGCGTACGGCGGCGTGGATGCCGAGCTGCCGGAAGTCACGCAGGCGGTGGCGGCCACGGCGGGCGAGGTCCTGACCTGGGAGGGCCGGCCCATCGAGGCGCTCTTCCACTCGACCTGCGGATGGTCCACCGAGTCGAACGAGCAGGTCTTCCAGAACCGCGCGCCGGTGCCGTATCTTCGCGCGGTATCGGACCGCTACGGCAGCGGCGACCGCGATTTCTACTGCGCCATCTCGCCGCGTTTCCGCTGGCGCGAAGAGTGGGACGCCGACGGCCTCACCGCCATCCTGGCGCGCACCCTGCCGGCGATCGTCGGCACCGGCACGCCGATCGGCCGGGTCACCGATATCCGCTCGGGCCGCACCACGCCGACGGGGCGGGTCTACGAGCTGGTGGTCACCACGACGACCGGGACGTACACGGTGGGACCGGGCCGGATCCGGGAAGCGCTGCGCCCGACCTTGGACCGGCAGCTCTGGTCGAGCATGTTTCAGCTCTACGTGGACAAGGAAGGCGGCCAGCTGACAAAAGTCGTGGCCGCGGGCGCCGGGTACGGGCACGGCGTCGGCATGTGCCAGTTCGGGGCAGTGGGGCGGGCGCGCGCGGGCGCCGATTACCGCGGCATCCTGGCGACGTATTACCACGGGACCACGCTGGAGCGGAACTACTGATGGCCGTCAACAGCTCGAACATCCGGATCGGGATGGTGGGGGCGGGCGCGATCGCCCAGGTCGCGCACCTGCCGGTGCTGCGGAAGATGAAGGGCGTGGAGGTCGTCGGTATCTGTGACTCCGACGGCGCCAAGGCCCGCGCGCTCGCGATGCGCATGGGCGTGGGCGACTCCTACACCGACATCAGCGACCTGCTGGAGTTCGGCAAGGTGGACGCCGTCGTCATCAGCACGCCTAACCACCTGCACGAGAGCCATGCCATCGCCGCGCTGGCGGCGGGGGCGCACGTCATCGTCGAGCGGCCCGTCGCCCTGACGTCGGTGGGGGTCGCCCGGGTCCTCAAGGCCGCCGAAAAAGCCAAGCGCAACGTGCTGGTGGCCATGAACCACCGCTTCCGCAGCGACGTGCAGGCGGTGCACAAGTTCGTGGACGGTGGTGAGCTGGGCACGCTCTACACCATCCGCACCGGCTGGCACATCTTCCGCGCCGCCAAGCACCAGCTCGGCTGGCGCTCCCGCAAGTCGGAATCCGGTGGGGGCGTGATGATGGACCTGGGGCTGCCGATGGTGGACCTGGCCTGGTGGATCGCGGGGCGTCCCGAGGTCACCCGCGTGTCGGCGCACATGCACGGGTCGGGGCAGGTGGACGAGATCGGCTCGGCGCTCATCTACTGCGACCACGGGCCGTCGATTTTCTGCGACGCATCGTGGCATTTCGTGGGCGAGGGGGAGCGCTTCTGGCTCGACCTCCAGGGCTCGAAGGGGTCGTCGTCGATCACGCCCTTCAAGGTCTACAAGGAGCTGCACGGCGCGCCGGTGGACGTGACGCCGACGGGCGCCTCGGGGCGCGACTCGCAGTTCACGATGTCGTACCGGTCGGAATGGGCATACTTCCTGGCGGGGGTGCGCGGCGAGGTCACGCTGGTGCCGCCCGAAGACCAGATCCGCCTGCACAAGGTGATGGAAGCGATCTACCGTTCGGCCGACGAGCAGCGCGACATCAAGTTGTGAGAATCCGGGACTTCCTGCAGCCCCGCCGGGAAGTCCTCCCGGCCGCCCTCACGGCCCTCCTGCTGTTTCTCGCCTACGCCCCTGCCAGCCTCGTGGTCCCCGGCTTTTGCGCAATGGTCCCTTTCATCTGGGTGCTGGAGCAGCGGGTTCACGAAGCAGGGCGGCCACAAGGGCCGCCCCAACGGCCGCCCGAACGGACGCGTTCGATGGCGAATTTCTGGTGCGGGTACTGGTTCGGGGCGTGGGCCAACGGCGTCGTGCTCTACTGGATCATCGTCGCCCTCTTCCACTTCACGCCGCTGTCGGTCGCGGGATATTTCGGCGCGATCTTCATCATCCTGGCGCCGATGTGGGGCATCGTATCGTGGGCCTACATCCGCGTCCGGTCGCGCACGTCGATCCCGGTGTGGGTAGCCTTTCCGTTGATCTGGACGGCGGTCGAGTTTCTCCAGGCGCACCTGGGCGACGTCCGCTTTCCCTGGCTGGGACTCGGCACGTCGCTGACCCGGCTGCCGGTGCTGGTGCAGTGGGCGGAATTCGGCGGCGCGCGCGGCGTGACGCTGTGGCTCGCCTGGTGCAGCGCGATGGTCTACCTCGCGATCCGGCAGCGCGGCCTGGCGCGCCGGTGGCTGACGCCGGTCGCGGTGAGTATCCTGCTCGCCCTGGGGTACGGCCTCTGGCGCGAGAAGACGCTCGTCATGCGGCCGGTCATCAGGGTCGCGGTGCTCCAGCCCAACGTCGGCTTCAAGGAAAAGCGCGAGAGCCGCGAGCGCGATACGCTCCTCTTCCAGTTGCTGGCGATGGCCCGGCGCGCCGACTCGATCCCGGGCGTGCGCCTCGTGGCGTGGCCGGAAGCGGCAATGGAGGGCTATTTCATCAACAAGCCGAGCTGGCCCGGCTGGGTCGGCGCCTTGACGCGCAGTTCGGGCATCCCGATCCTGGGCGGCGGCCTCGACGCCACGGAGCGCACCTGGGGCTGGGAGCCGTACAACGCGGCGTTTCTCTTCGACAGCACGGGATCGTTCGCATCGCAGCCGATCTACCACAAGAAGTACCTGGTGCCGATCACCGAGCGGGTGCCGTTCCTCAACCCGCGGATCTTCGGCGACCTGAAGTGGTTCGGGGGCTTCGGCATCGGCGACCGGTTTCCGGTCTACCAGATCAGGGAAGGGAAGTTCGGCGTCTTCATCTGCTATGAGTCGGCGTTCGAGGACCTCGCGCGCGACTATCGCAAGCGCGGCGCCGATTTTCTCGTGAACATCACCAACGACGCCTGGTTCGGCCGTACCGCCGCGCCCTACCAGCACGCCTCGCATCTCGTCATGCGCGCCATCGAAACGCGCGTGGGCATCGCGCGCGCCGCCAACACCGGCATCTCGCAGTTCCTCGACCCCCTCGGCTATACGCACCTCAGCACGCACCTGGATGAAGAACGGATCGTCGCGTCCGACGTCCTCACGACCGACGTGCTGACCCTCTACGTGCGGCTGGGTGACTGGGTCGCGCTGGCCTGCTCCATCGGCGCGATCGCGTGTCTCGCCGCCAGTTTCCGCCGGAAGCCCGCGTGAGGGTCGGCATCGACGTCGGCGGCACCTTCACCGACCTGGTCTCGATCAGCGCCAAGGGGCTGGTCGTCACCAAGGTGCCGAGCACGCCCGACGCGCCCGAGCGCGGCATCTGGGACGCCTACGACCAGGCCGGCCTCGCCGTGCCGCCCGCCTCGCTGGTGCACGGCTCGACGGTCGCGACCAACGCGTTGCTCGAACGCAAAGGCGCACGGGTCGTCCTGGTCACCACGATGGGGTTCGAGGACGTGCTCGAGCTGCGCCGGCAGGATCGCGCGGCGCTGTACGATCTCTCCCGCCAGCATCCGCCGCCGCTGGTCCCGCGCGAGCGCGTCGTCGGGGTCGACGAGCGCATGGGGCCGTCGGGGGTCGTGCGCCCCCTGACGGACGCCTCCCTCGCTTCCGCGGTGGCGGCGGTCAAGCTGCTCGAGCCCGAAGCCATCGCACTCTCGCTGCTCTTCGCCTTCCAGCACCCCGAGCATGAGCGCCGCGTCGCCGATGCGCTGCGCGTCGCGATGCCGGGCATCCCGGTCGCGAGCTCGCACGAGCTGGTGCCGCGGGTGCGCGAATACGAGCGCGCGAGCACGGTGTGCGCCGAGGCATTTCTGCGTCCCGCCGTGAGCCGCTACGTCGAGCGATTCGCCGATGAGGCGGGTCGTCGCGGCATCCAGGCGCCGCGCATTCTCGCGTCGAACGGCGGCGCTCTGGTGCCGGCACTCGCGGCTACGCGCGCGGCGTGGCTCGCCCTGTCGGGTCCCGCCGGCGGCATCCAGGGCGCGGCCATGGTGGGCGCGGCGTCGGGCTTTACCGACCTGCTGACCCTCGACATGGGCGGGACCAGCGCCGACGCGGGCGTGGTCCTCGGCGGTGAGGCCTCGGTGTCGGCGCACGGAACGATAGCGGGCGTGCCGCTCGCCGTGCCGCACATCGCCATCGAAACGGTGAGCGCGGGGGGCGGTTCGATCGGGTGGCTCGATTCGGGCGGCGCCCTGCGCGTGGGTCCGCGCAGCGCGGGCGCGGTGCCCGGGCCCGCCGGTTACGGCCGCGGCGGCACCGACCCCACCGTCACCGACGCCTACCTGGTGCTCGGCTGGATTCCGGACGGCTCGCTGCTCGGCGGCAGCGTGCAGGTCTCGCGCCGGCTAGCCGTGCGGGCGATGCAGACGCTCGCCGATCGCGCCGGACTCGAGATTCCCGCGTGCGCCCTCGGCATGGTGCAGGTCGCCGAAGCCACGATGGCCCGCGCGCTGCGCCGGGTGAGCGTCGAGCGGGGCCTCGATCCTGCGGCGCTCACGCTGGTCGCCTTTGGCGGCGCGGGGCCACTTTCGGGATGCGCGCTCGCCGACCTGATCGGGGTGCGGCGGGTGCTGCTGCCGCCGCTCGCGGGCGCGCTCTCGGCGCTGGGGATGGCGGCGGCGCGCGACATCGCCGAGCGCAGCGTGGCGGTCCATCGGCCGGCGGCCGAGTTCATCTCGGTGGCGGATCTCATCGCCATGCCGCTGGCGGATCGGGTCGCGCAGGACCTTCCTGGCGCGGAGATCTCGTTCATCGCCGAGTGCCGGTACGCGGGCCAGGGCTACGAGCTCGACGTGCCGCTGGTGCGCGGCGCGTTTGACCGGCTGGTGGATGATTTCCACGACATCCACGGGCGCGCGTACGGGCACCGTGACCTGGATGCGCGGGTCGAGGTCACGGAGCTGCGCGCGGTGGCGCGGCGGGCGAGCGGGCTCGGCAAGATCGGCTGGCCGCACCGCGACCGGGCCGGCGGCGCGGCGCGGCTGCACCTGATCCTGGCGACCGGCGGCGCCGACGCGGCGGGATACGACTGGGATCACCTGGTGGCGGGGCAGGTGCTTGCCGGCCCGGCCGTCATCGAGGGGGCGAGCGCGACGGCATTCCTGCCGCCGGGCTGGGCGGGGCGGGTCAACGACATCGGCGCGATCGTCGCGGAGCCAGGTGATGCTCGGCCCCGTTGAACGCGAGGTGCTCGCGCAGCTCTTCGCCTCGATCCCCGAGGAGATGGGCGCCGTGCTGGTCCGCAGCGCGCGCTCTCCCAACATCCGCGAGCGGCGCGACGCCTCGGCGGCGATCTTCTCGGCCGACGGCGAGCTGGTGGCGCAGGCGGCGCACATCCCGGTGCACCTGGGCGCCATGCCAGAGGCCGTCGACGCGGTGCGCCAGAAGGGCGCGCGGGCGGGCGACGTCTTCATCCTCAACGATCCCTACACTGGCGGCACCCACCTCCCCGACATCACCATCATCGAGGCGGTGGCGTCCACCGCCGTCCAGCCGATGCGCGTCTCGTCAGGCGGTACGTCGCAGCGCTCGGTCGCCGACCCGCCGATCGCCTTCTCGGTGGTACGCGCGCACCATGCCGACGTCGGCGGCGCGGTCCCCGGCTCGATGCCACCGGGCGCGCGCACGCTCGCGGAGGAAGGAGTCATCATTCCTCCCACCCGCCTGGTCGCGGGAGGGCGGATGGACGAGGAGTTGCTCGCGCGCCTGGTCGGCCGGATGCGCGAGCCCGACGTGCGGCGCGCGGATCTCGCCGCGCAGCTGGCGGCGGCCGAGCGCGGCGCCGAGCGGTGGCGCGAGATGACGGTGCGGATCGGGCGGGTGCCGCTCGAGAATGCGGTGGCGGACCTGCTGCTGTACGCCGAGAAGCGGGCGCGCGCGGCGCTGAGCGGACTGCGTGACGGCGTCTACGAAGCGGAAGACGCGCTTGAGGGCGATGGCGTCAGCGACCGGGTGCTGCCGATCCGGGTGCGCGTGAGCGTGAAGGGCGGCGCGCTGCACGTGGACTTTGCCGGCACCGCTCCCGCTACCGAGGGGAACGTGAATTGCCCGCTGGCCGTGGCGCGGTCGGCGGCGCTGTTCGTGGCGCGCTGCCTCATGCCTGAGGATGTGCCCACCAACGGCGGGGTGGCGCGGTGCGTGACCGTCTCGGCGCCCGAGGGGTGCCTCGTGAACGCGCAGGCGCCGCACGCCGTGGCCGCGGGCAATGTGGAGACGAGCCAGCGCATTGCCGACGTCATCATGCTCGCGCTCGCGCCGGCGGGCGCCGCGGTGCCGGCGCAGGGGCAGGGTACGATGAACAACGTCATCCTCGGCACCGACCGGTGGACCTACTACGAGACGCTGGGCGGCGGCCAGGGCGGAAGCCAGTGGGGGCCCGGCCCGTCGGGGGTGCACGTGGGGATGAGCAACACGCTGAACACGCCGATCGAGGTGCTGGAGATGGAACTGCCGGTGCGGGTCGAGCGCTACGCGCTGCGTGACGGCACGGGCGGCGATGGGCGCGGGCCCGGAGGCCGGGGCGTGGTGCGCGAGATGCGCGTCCTCGAGCCGTGCCAGCTCTCGCTGATCACGGAGCGCCGCCGCATCGCGCCGCGCGGCCAGGCGGGTGGCGGGGACGGCGCGTTAGGCATCAACCGCGTGAACGGCACGGTGGTCGGATCCAAGGTCGCCATGCATCTCGCCGCCGGCGACGTGGTGACGATCGAGACACCGGGCGGAGGGGGCTATGGAAGACTGAAGGCCGAAGGCTGAAGCGCTGAGAGTCAGATTACCGCGAGCATGATGGCAGCCGCCGTTTCCGCGATCCCTCCCGCCATGACCAGGAACAGCCCGCAGATCGCCAGCCGGTAGGTTTTCGCCTTGTCTTCCTGGTCGGCGGTCGCGTGGAACGTCTCGGCCCGCTCCACCGTGTTCGCGTGCAGCGCCTCGACGACGGCCATTTCCAGCTTCTGCTCACCACGCGATCGCTCGTCGCTGGTGTCGGACAGCGCCTGCGTGGTGACGTCCCGCCGCTCTTCCGCCGCGTCGAGCCGTTTCACGTGCCGCCGCTGGCGGCGCAGCCGCGCCGGTCCACGCAGGACGTCGTAGGCCAGCAGTCCCGCTCCGATCGAGGTGAGGGCCGGCCCGACGATCGTCAGCACCGCCTGGGCCATCACCTTGCCGATGTCCGGATGGCGCGAAAGTGCAGCGGATCGCGGAGGCTCTGCAGCTCCCGGTAGTAGAAGAGCGCGGTCGGCCGGCCCGTCGTGAACCGCAGCCCGGTGAGAAACGCCATCTCCCGTTCCGTCGCCGTGCCGCTGAGTGAGCGGTCCTTCAGGAAATCGGCGAAGCCGGGTTCCGGCGCCTCCTGCGCTCCGTTCGACCGCTCCACGAACTGGAATTTGCGGGTGGAGTCCGGAGACACCGCGGAATTCAGCACCACGTCGATCTCGAAGTCCGACAGGGCCACATCCCACGACTGGATGAGGGGATCGAGGAAGGTGACGCAGTTCTCGGGCGACAGGTTCAGGATGTCGGTGTCGAGAAACTCGAGCGTCACCACCCGCATCTCCCGGTAGCTGCGGCCCGAGAGCCTCGCCACGGTGCGCAGCCAGTGCTCGTTTTCGAGCTCCTGGCGCGCGATCCGCTTGGCCAGATCCACGATGGTCTTGGTGATCAGCCGCTCCAGCTCGCCGAAGGGCTCCTTCTCGAAGATGGCGCCGATGGCGCGACAGCGCGCCGCATGGCACTTGCGCAGGATCAGCTCGCGCACCTCGGCGAAGAGAGGTGCCGGCTCGTCGCCGAATTCGCGCCGGACCTGCTCGCGGCGCTGGTGGGTGGCGAGCTTGGCCAGCTCTCCCCGCGGCAACTTGAGGAAGCGGTCCATCTTTTCGTAGATGTCGGTGCGGTGGGGTGCCGGCGGCATGCGGCGGCGCGTCAGGAGCTGGGAGATGTAGGACTCGGTGACCTGGGCGGCGCGGGCCAACTCCCGCTGGTCCAGGCCGAGATCATCGAGACGCTGCTTGATCGCCAGAGAGACGTCCACGCCGCGGGAACCTCCGGAAACAATTAACTGTCATAGTGAATGAACTCGCAGCACTAAGCTACACGTTTGGGTTGTACTTGACAAGACGAGTAAAGTCCGCTAGCTATCCCCTTGGGTAGTACAGGAGTAGTTAAGTGTGGTTTTTTCTTCGATCGCCGGCTGAGCGATCCTTTCACTGGGAGAACGATCTGAACCGCCTCATGATTCTTGCGTCCGTCGCCTTCATCGCTGCCGCATGCGGCAAAGACAACCCCGTCGTCGTGGTGCCCGATGTCACGGCGCCCTCCGTCATGTCCACGTCGCCGGCGAGCTCCGCCACCGGCGTGCAGCGCAATCCGGTCGTCACCGCCACGTTCAGCGAGGCGATGACCGTCTCGACCCTCAACACGACGACGTTCGTGCTGATGAACGGCGCGACCCCGGTCCCCGGGACCGTGACGTTCAGCGGAACGACCGCCGTATTCACGCCGACGATCGCGCTGGCCGCGAACACGACCTTCACCGCGACGGTATCCACGGGTGCCAAGGATGCCGCCGGCAATGCACTCGCCGCGGCCAAGACCTGGACCTTCACCACCGTTGCGACACCGCTGGGGGGTCCGGCCATCGTCAACCTCGGCTCCGCCATCAACTATGTGATCATGGCCAAGTCCGGGATCTCGACCACCGGAACCACCTCGGTCGTGGGCGACCTGGCGCTGAGCCCGGCGGCCGCGTCGTTCGTGACCGGATTCGCGTTGACTGCCGACGCGACCAACACCTTCTCGACCTCGGCGCTGGTGACCGGCAAGGTGTGGGCCGCCAATTATTCGGCGCCGACCCCGGCCAACCTGACGACGGCCGTGCTCGACATGCAGACGGCGTATACCGATGCCGCCGGACGCGTGCTGCCCGACTTCACCGAGCTGGGCGCGGGAAACATCAACGGCATGACGCTGTCCCCCGGCCTCTACAAGTGGGGCACCGGCGTCTCCATTCCGATCGCGGTGACGCTCAACGGCGGCGCCAACGACGTCTGGATCTTCCAGATCGCGCAGAACCTCACTGTCGCCAACGGCGCGATCGTGACGCTGAGCGGCGGCGCCCAGGCGAAGAACATCTTCTGGCAGGTCGCCGGCCAGGCCACCCTCGGCACCACGTCAAAGTTCAAGGGCATCATCCTGTCGAAGACCCTCATCGCGCTGAACACCGGCGCCACGCTGTTGGGCCGGGCCCTGGCGCAGACCGCCGTGACCCTCAACGCGACGGCCGTCACGAATCCATAAAGAAGTGCGTAGTGCGGTAGGGGCCGACACGAGGTCGGCCCCTACCGGGCCGACACGAGGTCGGCCCCTACCGGGCCGACGCGAGGTCGGCCCCTACGCACTACACACGACGCACTTCACACCCACACCACAGGAGTTCATATGTCTCACAGACGCATCCGTCCTTTCATCGCCGTGAGCGCGCTGGTTGCCGTCGCCGCGTGCGGTAATGCCAATGCCGAGCGCGCTGCCCAGCTCGCCGCCGACTCGGCGCGGGCCGCAGGGGCCCCGGCCGCCGAAGTCACCAGGCGGGCCGAGTCGGCACGCTCCGCGGTGGTGGCGCGCGAAGCCGCCCCCAGGTCACGGACGCGCTCGGTTGCGGCCGGCACCACGCTGCGGCTCGCCGCGGTGACCGACGTGACGTCGCAGAAGGACGAAGTCGGCAAGCCGTTCACGGCGCGCACCATCAGCGCCGCGCTGAGCCCGGCGGGCGATACCGTCATTCCCGTCGGCGCCGAGCTGATCGGCCGCGTGACGACGCTGGAGTCCGCCGGTTCGCCCGGTGACACCGGCTCGCTGATGGTCGCCTTCACCACCATCCGGATCGCCGGCGTGGACACGCCGATCGAGACGCGCGTGATCTCGCTGGCCACACGGAATGTGGCCCGTGGCGTGACGGTGGATGACGCCGCGAAGGTCGGCGTCGGCGCCGCGGCAGGTGCAGTGGCCGGCCGTATCATCGGCCGTAACCGCGGTGCCACCGTCGGCGGCGCCGTCATCGGCGGAGCAGCCGGCGCGGTGTACGCGAACCGCACCAAGGACCACGATATCGTCCTGTCGCCGGGCAGCGCGATCGAGGTTGCACTGACCGGACCGTTCTCGCGAGCGATTGCGAGCCGGTAAAAAGAGCGGGGAATGGGGAATAGCGAATGGGGAATGGGGGTGGACTAACCCATTCCCCATTTGCTATTCCCCATTCCCCCCTAGTTGCGCCCGAATCAGGGCGATTTATGTTTCAAGGGTGCCCGACAGGATCATGGTGCTGGTCATCGAAGACAATCGCCTGGTGCGTGACGGCCTGGCGACCCTGCTGAATGCTCAGCCGGACTTCAAGGTCGTAGCCGCGGCTGAAGGCTCGAATGTCGGCCTCAAACAGGCGCAGACCACGAAGCCCCACGTCGTCCTCGTGGACGCCCGCCTCGGCAGTACCGACAGCCACCGCCTGGTGGAAAACGTCCGCAAGACCACTCCCGAGAGCAAGGTGATCGTGATGGACCTGCTGCCCACTCAGGAGGACGTCATCGAGTTCATCAAGGCCGGCGCCAGCGGCTTCATCGTGAAGGACGCCACGGTCGACGACTTCATCAAGACCATCCGGTCGGTCGCCCAGGGAGCCAACGTGGTTCCCCCCTCGCTGACGGGGACGCTGCTCTCCCACATCGCCGAACAGGCGGTGATTCGTCACGTCCCGAATGTGACGGAATCGGTCAGGATGACCAAGCGTGAGCGCGAGGTGATCGGGCTGATCGCCGAAGGGATGAGCAACAAGGAAATTGCCAAGCGGCTCAACCTGGCCACCTATACGGTCAAGAGTCACGTCCACAACATCCTCGAGAAGCTGGCGTTGCACAGCCGGTTGCAGATTGCGGCCCACTCCCACCGGTCCGCCCGGCCGGGGGCCGACGACTAGCCCACCCGCCCGGTTCGTTGCCCCTCCGCCCTGCGAGTTAGCGCTCCGCCCCTGCTTCGCGTCCCCGGTCTGTTGGTACTCCGTATTTCATCCCTGCGGGGGATGTCCGCCGGAGGCGCATCAGGGCAGTTTCCGGTACTGGACCACCGACCTGCGAGGATTCGTATCGCGAGTGGAAGCGACCGCGCTTCCGGAAGCGAGAGGTTTGAGAATGCACCAGTCATTATCGCCCGGCAGCATCTGGGCATACGCATATCTGATCGTGCCGCCCCTGTCCGGGACCCGGCTCTCCGGGCTCAGGACCATCGTGAGCGACGAGAACCGCAGCGCCGGGAGGGGGACGCATACCTGGAACGGCCGGATCGTCTGTGAGAGAAGCACCACGCACATCCTGATCGTGAGTGACAGCCCGGCGCAGAAACAGGGCGTCAACCTCAGGCTGGAGGGCGAAGTGAAGCGCCTGGCGGTGGGGTTCGTCCTGACCCGACCCATGGAGATCCGGGAGTATCCCCGGCGCATCCCGCCCGCGGCTGCGGCGTAGGACGGAAAGTCGTGTCTCCGTCCAAGTAGCTAATCCGTTGGATGCACTCGCGACATGCCATAGTCTCCTCGGCGATCCGCCTTTGTTCGTCCTGGCGAGCGATGGTGTCGGGCACTGCGGAAGCGCATCTTTTTCCCAGTGCTTCTCTTGGCAGAAGCCGGGAACCGGTGACGATGCCGGGTGCTTGCCGCGCCAGACGCCACGTGGGAGGGTTCCAGATGTCAGCAGATGAGAATCGCCGCGAGGCAGTTGATCGTTGGCCCGAGAGGCGGCTGCCCCCCTCAGCGGAGCGCCCATCGGCGCCCCGCTCGCGGGCGGTCGTGGCGCACGGCGACCGGGTCGACGCCTGGTTGAGCAGCGTGCCGAGCCACCCGACGGAGCCAGTGATCGAGGCGCTCGAGAGCAGCCTCAACGCTCTCTGGCGCCGCGCCGAAGTCACGCTGGGCGACGGGACCCTTGGCGCGGTCATGGAGCGAGTGCTCCACGACGTCGCCATGCGCTTCGACGTGTTCAGCAGCGTGAGCCTCGACCAGCGCACGGGTGTCCAGGTGTCGCAACTGAAGGCGCGCGCCCGGGCCGAAGACGTGCAGGAGCTGCGGGAAGGGACCCGCTACGTGCTGATCCAGTTTCTCACTGTGGTCGGCAATCTCACCTCGGAGATCCTGACGCCGGCCCTGTATGCCGCCCTGGGCTCGGACCGGATCGACTCGGCTAGGATCGATGCAGATACACCCGTCCCACCCCCGCCGCCGATTCCGTCGCCCGCCGAGGAAGGCGCTCCGATGAGGGTGATGGGGAGCATCCCCTGCATCGCGACCGGCGTCCCCAACCTGGACCTGATCCTCGGGGATGGCATTCCGAAGGGCTCGGTCACGATCGTCGCCGGCCCCCCGGGGTCGGGGAAGTCGATCCTCGCCCAGCAGTTCTGCTTTCACAACGCCACGGCGGAAGCCCAGGCGGTCTATTTCACGACCCTGTCGGAGCCGATGGCCAAATCGCTCCTGTACATGGGACAGTTCAGCTTCTTCGATATCCGCAAGATCAACACCATCATCCACTTCGTGGACCTTGGGGAAATCATGCGCTCCGAAGGTCCGGAGGGCGCGACGAAGGCCCTGCTGGACCATGTCAAGCGGATCAAGCCGGCGTTCGTGGTCATCGACAGCTTCAAGTCGTTCGACGACTTCAACCGGACCGGCGGCGAGATGCGGAAGTTCGGCCATCAGATTGCCGTCCAGCTCATGGCATGGGAAGCGACCGCGTTGCTGCTGGGCGAGTACGCGCCTGACGATTACCAGACCAGGCCGTTCTTTTCCATTGCCGACGGCCTGCTGAGCCTGGAGCACCGCGAAACGTCGGGGGAATGGCAGGGCTTCGTCCAGGTCCTGAAGATGCGGGGCATCGCGCACAGCCGGGACCCGCATGCGTTCTCGATCGGCTCCGACGGGCTCCGGGCGTTCACCCCGCGCATTTCCATCCGCAGAGGTCCCGAGGCCAACATGCAGCGGCGGGACGTCCCGCGGTTGACCAGCGGGATCACCGGTCTCGACGAGCTGCTGGATGGCGGGATTCCCAACGGCTCCAGTGTGCTGCTGTCTGGAGGCCCGGGTACGGGCAAGACGGTGCTGCTCCTCGATTTCATTTACCAGGGCGCGCTGGCCGGCGAAAAGGGCATTTTATTTTCCTTCGAGGAAACGCCGGAGCGGCTCCGCGC
>JAYTEN010000074.1:0-11990 GCA_043735145.1 Gemmatimonadota bacterium
GACCCGATCCGCCCGCGAACGAAAAGGGCGGCCACCGGAGCCGCCCTTTTTTTCGTACCGCCGTACCGCCGTTTGTTTTCGTACCGCCGTACCGGCGTACCGCCGTACTACCGGTGAGGCAGCGAATCCAGGCTCGCCTGCGCCTGGCGAAACTGCGCATTCATGCGCAGCGCCTGGCCAAAGGCGGCCCGCGCGCTGTCGGGCACGCCGAGCTGCACATAGGCCTGGCCGAGCCGCCACCACGCCGCTTCGGGGATCCAGCGCGGCTGGCCCTCGGGCGGCAGCGGAAGGCCGATCACGTAGCGCAGGTGCCGCTGCGCCACCCGCGGATCGCGGCCCAGCACCACCAGGTTGCGCGCGACGCCGAACCGCGCCATGCCGTCGGTCGAATCGCGCGCGAGCATCCGCTGGTAGATGGCGAGCGCGCGCTCCGGCCGGTTGGTCTGCGAGAACATCGTCGACGCGCGGTACTGGATCACCCGGTCGTTAGGGTGGGCGGCCATGACCACCTCCACCAGCGAATCGGCCCGCGCCTTCTCGGCCGCGGAGCCGGTGCGCAGCACGACGGCCTCGGCGAAGCTGCCCTTCGCGTCGTCGAGCCGGCGCACGCGATGCGCCAGCACGAGCGCCGAGTCGCGGTCGCCGCCGGCAATGGCGGGCGCCTGCGCCAGGAAGCTGATGAGCGCCTCGAGATACTGGACGTTGTCGGGCTCCAGCTGCACCGCCCGCGAGTATCCCGCCTTGCAGGCCCGCGCCGCCCCCATCGCATTCAGCGGGCCCTGGTGCTGCGCCTCGTCGGCCGCGATCTGCCCCAGCCAGTAATGCACCTCGGCGCGATTGGGCTGCGCTTCGGCCGCGCTCTTGATGAGATCGTAGGCGCTGTCCACCTGGCCGCGGCGATACACGTCGCGGGCGTGGGCGAGCAGGTCCTGCGCGTGCGCGCGCGCCGGCAGCAAGGCCAGCGCGCCAAGGCCCAGAAGGGCCAGACGGCTATGGAGGGTCATGGGGGCCATACGCGGCCGGCGAGGGGGTGGTTTCGGCTGTGAACGGGCGAAGAAGGGCGGCCACAAGGGCCGCCCCTACGCCCGTACCGCCGTAACCGCCGTACCGCCGTTTTTTCGTACCGCCGTTTTTTCGTACCGCCGTACCGCCGTACCGCCGTACCCTGTCACCGCCCCGTCACATAGCCCGGTCATCATTCGTTCCGCAATGCGACTGTCTCGGCCCGGCGCCGCCACGTGGCGCCTGATTCTCGTTTCGCCCCTCCTCGCCCTGGGCGCCATCTACCTCGCCCGGGCGCACGGTGGCGAAGCCCGCGCGGTGCTCCACGACCTCGCCGCCATCCCACTCTGGGCTGCCGGCGCCGCCTTTCTATTGATACTGCTCCAACTCACGCTCCAGAGCCTGCGGCAATGGTCGGTGGTCCCGCGCCCCATGGGGCTCGGCCCGCTGCGCGTGATGCGCGCCTTCATGCTCGGCGAATGGCTTAACATGTTCGCGCCCGCCCGCGGGGGTGACGTGTTCCGCGCCGTGATGATGGGCCGGGGGATCTCCGCCGCCCGCGGCGGTCCCGCGACCGCATCAGGCGCCGGCGCCGTGGTCGCCGACAAGGTCGTGGACGCCGCCGCCCTCGTGCTGCTCTGCGCCGCCGGCGGACTCTTCGGACTCCTCTGGACGAACGTGCGCACCGACGTCGCGATCGCCGCCGGCATCGGCCTCGTCGCCGTCGCCGCATGGATCTGGGTCCGCTCGCGCGGCGGACTCGGCGTGATTCGCGCGCAGAAGTGGGCCATCGACCTGGCCGCCGGCCTCACCGCACTGCGCGACCCGCGCCGCCTCGCCGCCGGCATCGCCCTCGGCGCCGGCGGATGGGTGGCCGAAGGACTCGCCCTCTGGGTCCTCTGCACCACCCTTGGCGTGCAGCCGTCGCCGTTCGCGATCCTGCTCGCGCTGGTGCTGCTGAACGTCGGCGTCGGCGTGCCGCTGTCGTTCGCGAACCTCGGCGTCTACGAAGCCGCGATGGCGGCGGGACTCCGCCACGCCGGGCTGCCGCTACCGATCGCGCTCGCCGCCGCGGCGAGCCACCACGGCCTCGAGCTGCTCGCCTCGTCGCTGGCCGCGGGCATCGCCCTGCTGGCCGGCGCGCCACGCGCCGCGTGAAGCCCCGGCGCCGGCTGGTCATCAACGCCGACGACTTCGGCCTCGCGCCCGGCGTGAGCCGGGCCATCGTCGAGGCGCACCTGGCGGGAAGCGTGACCTCCGCGTCGCTGATGGTGAACCTGCCCGGCTTCCAGGACGCGCTGGACCGGCTGCACGACACACCATCGTTAGGTGTCGGACTGCACTTCAACCTGACGGCGGGGCCGCCCGCGTGCCCCGCCGATCGGGTGCCCAGTCTCGTTGACCGGCGGACCGGGCATTTTCATCCGCTGCCCGCGCTGGTGGCGCGCACGCTCACGGGCCGCATCCGCTCCGCCGACGTGGAGCGCGAATGCGCCGCGCAGCTCGCCCTCCTGCACGACGCCGGCATCATGCCCACGCACCTCGATTCGCACCGCCACGTGCATATGCTGCCCGGCATCGGGGAGCCGGTGCGCGCCACGGCCGCGCGCGCCGGGATTCGCGCGGTGCGCGTGCCGTTCGAGCGGATGACGAAGGTCTTTCCACGCGTCGGGGCGAGCGCCGAGCAGGCGGCGCTGCGCGCGGCGGGCCGGCTGGCGGGGGCGGGTGGCGCGCGCGGGCCGGTGGATCATTTCCGCGGCAGCGCCCTCTTCTCGCATCCCGACTTCGAGGCCGGGCTGCTGAAGGTGCTGGGCGAGCTGGAGCCGGGTACGACGGAGCTGATGGTGCATCCCGGCCATGATGACCCCGAGATTCTCCGGTGGGACTCCTACGCCACCGCGCGAGAGCTCGAGTGGGCGGCCCTGCTGACGCCGGCGGTGCGGGAGCGGCTGACGCGGGGCGACATCGAGCTCGTAAACTTCGGGGACCTCCGCTGCGACGAACCCGGTGGCGCGACCCGCATTTCGGTGGTCATTCCGGCCTACAACGAGGCGGCGTACCTGCCCGCGCTGCTCGATTCCATCGACGTCGCGCGCGCCGCCTATGGCCGGGGCCCCGATGCGGTGGAGGTCATCGTCGCCGACAACGATTCCACCGACGCCACGGCGGAGATCGCGCGCTGCCGCGGCTGCCGCGTGGTGCTGGAGCGCGAGCGGGTGATCGCGGCGGTGCGCAACGCCGGCGCCGCCATTGCCGCCGGCGTCGTGCTCGCCTTCGTGGACGCCGACTCGGTCATCGACTCCGGCACCTTCCAGGCCATCGACGACGCGCTGCGCGCCGGCGTGATCGGCGGCGCGACGGGTGTCACGATGGACAGCTGGAGCATCGCGATCGCGCTGAGCGTGATCTTCCTGCGGCTCGCGTCGTTCTTCTCGCGCTGGGATTCGGGCGTGGTGTTCTGCCGGCGCGAGGACTTCTTCACCGTGGCCGGGTTCGACACCGGCATGCTCTTCGGCGAGGACTTCGCCTTCGTGCGCGCGTTGCGGCGGCTTGGCTTCGCGCGCCGGCAGCCGTTCGTGACGCTGAAGCACGTCCGCGCGGTGACGTCCACGCGCAAGTTCACGGAGTTCGGGCACGGGCGCTGGCTGCTCGGCAACATCCGGGTGCTGGTGCTCTCGTGGATGCACTCGCCGCGCGCCCGCCGCTTCGTCGAGGCCTACTGGTACAAGGTCCGATCGTGATCGCGGCCTGGTTGCTGCTCGCCGCGGGCATCACCGCCGATACCGTCACCACTCACCGCGTCGCGGTCGCGCCGGGCGAGTCGCTCAGCGTCGAGATCCACACCTCCACGCTGGGCCGCGGGGACCAGGTGGTGCTCATCCCCGGCTTCTTCGGCGGCGCCTACGGATTCCGCCGACTGGTGCCGATGCTCGAGCACGCCGGCTACCAGCCGGTGATCGTCGAGCCGCTCGGTACCGGCGCCTCGAGCCATCCATCGCGCGGCGACTATTCGTTCCTCACGCAGGCCGACCGGATCGCCGCCGCGCTCGACTCGTCAGGCATCCACAACGCGTGGATCATCGCCCACTCGGCGGGCGGCGCGATGGCGCTGCGGCTCGCGTACCGGCGCCCCGACCTGGTGCGCGGCCTGCTGTCGCTCGAGGGCGGGCCGACCGAGCGCGTCTCGACGCCGGAGTTCCGGCGCGCGGCGTCGGTGATTCCCTGGGTGCGGATGCTGGGCGGAATCAAGGTGATTCGCCGCGTGGTGCGCAGGACGCTGGTGGCGTCGTCGGGCGACCCGTCGTGGATCACCGACGCGGTGGTCGAGGGCTATACCGCCGCGGCCGCCGCCGACGTCGGCGGGATCCTGAAGGTCTATCTCGCGATGGCGAACTCGCGCGAGCGCGACCAGCTCATGCCGCACCTGCGCGCGATCGCGTGCCCGGTGCGACTCCTGATCGGCACCGCGCAGCACGACGGCGCGGTAGAGCAGGCGGAGCTGGACGAGATGCGGGCACTGGTGCGCGACTTCGCGGTGGAGCCGGTCCCCGGCGCGGGGCACTATCTCCAGGAGGAACGGCCGGAGGCGATCGTGGCGGCGCTGCGGCGGATGACGGGGACCGTGGACCGGGGACCGGGGACCGGGGACCGGGGATCGTGATGTACAGGATCACGATCGCCATTTGCGCCGTTGCCGTGGCGACGGCGTGTTCTTCCTCACCCAGGCCCGAGGCGGCGCCGGCTCCCGCCGTGCAGCCGTCGGCGCCGCCGACCACGCTGATGATGGTGCCCGCAGCCGCGATCGGAACGTGGCGGCTCCAGGTCGACATCCAGTCGGGCAACCGGCCGCCGCAGCGCACGCGTCGTGACCCGCAGGCCTCCATGACGCTGACTTCCCTGCATGCGGATGCGATGTTTGCGGGTGGTCCGTCGTCGCAGTACGGTGCGACGATTACCGTTCCCGGTTATTCGCGCCCGGCCCGGCGCGGCCGCGCGGGGCAGGCGGCGTCGTGGTGGCCCATCGCGGGCGACAGCATCGTAGTCCAGTTCACGCAGGGGCAGCAATCGCGCGGAGACATCCAGCTGCGCGGCGCCCTGCACGGGACGTCGCTGCGCGGCGAAGTGTGGTATTCGGCGGGCGAAACGGGGTCGGTGTTTCAGCTGGGCGTGTTCAGCGGGACGAAGACGAGAACCTAGACCCAAGAATCTGGACGACTACGTGATGCACGAAATGGCTTCCCGAATCGTCTGGATTCTCCAGCCTGGAGTCTTTTTCTAGAACGACACTCCTACAAATCCGCTGATCTGGCTCGCCGCGAGCTTCCCGCTCGCGTAGGTCGTCTCGATCCGGCGGAATGTGGTGCCCAGGATCAGGCCGCCACCGGGCCGGTAATGCAGGTGGCCCTCATAGATCAGGTTGAGCCCGCGCTGCGCCGGAGTGAGAAACGCGTCGTCGGGATCATCCACGCCCGCACCGCCGCCGAACTCCCAGCTGAGCGTGGGCCGGAAGTTGAGCTGGCCCCAGCCGCCCCGCGATCGTACCGGCTGTCCCGCCAGGCCAAATTCCTGGCCGATACCCCCGGCGCCCAGTCCCGCCGTCGCGCGGCCGTTCACGAATCCTTCGCCGAGCAGCAGGATCTTTTCGCCGAGCGCGAGTCGCACATCCGCGGAGTAGGCCGCGCTCGTCAGGAGCGAGTCGCCCGTGGTCGCGATCCATCCGCGGTGCACGCCGATGCCGATCTGGCTCTCGGTTTCGCCGTCGCCCCAGCCGACGTAGACGCGTCCCTGCACGAAGGGCCGGCGGCTCTTTTCGGCGCTGTCGGCCGAGGTATTGAACGCCGCCTGCGGGCTGCCGAGCATCGGCGCGAGCGCCGCGACCTGCACGCCGAAGCGCGGCGCGTTGCCCGTCTCATAGCTGACGCGGACCTGCGGCACCCAGAACCAGAGGTTGCCGGCGGCGGTGAACTCGGGCGTGCCGATGGCGGCGAACGACACCGGATTCAGCGGCGAGATGAGCTGCGTTTCCTGGCCGACGAGGAGGCCGACGTGCCGCCAGTCGAGCTTCACGAAGGCGGTGCGGATGCGCGGGATGGGGAAGGTCCGGCCGCCGCTCGAGGGCTGCTGGCCGCCGAAGAAATCAAGCTGGATGTCGGCGCCGAGCTGCGCGCCCATGGCCTGCATCCCCGACACGTTCAGGCCCAGGCGCGACTGGCGCACCGCCGCCGCGACACTGGCGTTAGGCAGCCCGCTGGTGTCCTGCGGCGACGTGACGAAGTGGGGCACATCGCTGTTATCGAACCTTCCGTTGTTGTACCAGCCGTTGAAGAGCACCAGGCCGGACAGCTCGATCCGGTTGCGCGACCGCGACTGGACGCCCGATCCGCGCTGCTCCCCCAGCTGGCGCCTGAGGACTTCGATGGCCTGCTCGGCGCGCTCGACCCGGTCGGCCAGGGAGTCCATGGCCGCCTGGGCGCTGTCAGCGGGACTCCGGGGGCCTGGGGGGGTCTGGGCGGTCAGCCGGGCGGGGATGGCCGCGGCGGCCAGGGCGACCGAAAACAGGACCACGACGGGGGGTCTCATGCGGGGCATCATGGGGCTCCTCGGAAGTTGACGCCGCTCCGTCAGGTCGCGGTTTGACGCGGTGGCCACGGTAAGGCAAATTCGACCTATGCACAAGGACCATAAATGCTTGTCAGTCGCAGGGTTCTGGGCGGTGGTCCAGGTCACGGCAGCCCTGGCCGCCACCATTCCGGCGAGCGACCTCCGGGCACAGGTCTCGGGCCGCCTCCAGGTCGCCGATGCGGGGGGCCGTCCCGCCAGCGACCTGGGCAACGCCGTCGTCTACCTCGAGGGCCGCGGCCCCAGGTCGGCGGCGGTCCACGCGGATATGTCGCTCGATGCGCGGCAATTCCGTCCGCGGGTCATCGTGCTGCCGCAGGGCAGCACGGTGAATTTTCCCAACCTTGATCCATTCAATCACAACGTGTTTTCGAGCGATTCGAGCAACAGCTTCGACCTCGGCCTGTACGGCCGCGGCCAGGCGGAGAGCCATCGGTTCGCGCGTCCCGGCCTGGTGCGGGTGTTCTGCAACATCCACCCGCGCATGAGCGGATTCGTGGTCGTGCGCGACAATCCGTGGTTCGCGCAGCCGTCAGCGGACGGCAGCTTCTCCATCTACAACGTGCCTCCGGGGACCTACACCCTCCGGGCCTGGCACGAGCGCGCCGGCGAGTCGAGCCAGCAGATCACGGTGCCGGCCGGCGGCCTCGCGAATCTCGACGTGCGCATGGACGCGAGCACCTATCAGTCGGTGCCGCACAAGAACAAGTTCGGGCAGGACTACGGGTCCGGGAGCATGCGTGAGCGGTACTGACCGTCGACGCGGCTTCGGCATCACCTCCAAGATTTTCCTGGCGACGGCGCTGGTCGTCGTCGTGCTCCTCGGAGTCACCCTGTTCATCACCGGCCTGCTGGCGAGGCAGAACGCCGAGCGCGCGCTCGACCGCCGGCTCCAGAACACGGCCGAGGTGGCGCAGCGCTTCATCGAAGCCGAGAACGCCAAGCTGGCGGCGGGCGCGGCGGCGGCGGGACAGAATCCCAATTTCATCGCGGCGATCCAGGCCGGCGGCGGCAACCCCCTCGACCAGGCCAACAATTACCGGGAAATCCTGGACGCCAGCTACACGATGATCACCGACCGGCAGGGGGTGCTGCTGGCGCGCACCGACCGGCCGGGCGCGGTCGGTGATTCGTTAGGCGGCTCGCCGCTGATCGGTGGCGCGATCGAAGGCAACCAGGTGAACGGCTTCGTGAACCATGCGGACCAGCGGATGTATCTCGCCGTCGCCACGCCGCTCAAGGTCCCGCCCACCGATTCGGGGGTGGTGCAGGCGGTGCTGCTCGTGGCGCACCAGGTCACCGACTCGCTCGCCGACGAGGTGAAGAGCGGCACCGGGTCGGACATCGTCTTCTACGTGCTCGACGAGCACAGCCGGCCGGTCATCATCGCGTCGTCGTTGCCGCGCTCGCCGGCGCTGGACAGCGCCATTGGCGCCGCGGTGCGTCCGAGCGAAATGGCGGCGGGCAGCGCGGGCCGCGCCGAAGCCACGATGGATGGCCACAAGCTGGTCGGCTTCAACCGTCCCCTGGCCAATCCCGGCGTGGACCGGCCGCTGGGCGGGTACATCGCGCTGCGCTCCCTGGACGAGGAGCTGGCCGGCTTCCGGCGTCTCCAGACGATTCTCTATGCGCTGGGTGGCGGCGGTCTCCTGCTGGCGATGCTGGCGTCGTATCTCGTGGCGCGCGGCATCGCGGCGCCGCTGCGCAAGCTGGTGAATGCGACCAACCGCGTGGCCGAGGGTGACTACACCGCCGATGTGCGCGTGACGTCGCGGGGCGAGATCGGCCAGCTCGCCGATTCCTTCCGCCACATGATGGAAGAGCTCCAGGCCAAGCAGCAGCTGGTGGATTTCCTGTCGGGCACGGCGGGCAGCGCGGCGACGCAGCCGCTCTACACCGCCAGGGGCGAGCTCGCGTCACCGACGATGGTGCGGTCGATCGCCGGCGGCACCGGCATGCTGGCCGTGGGCCAGACGCTGGCGGGCCGCTACGAGATCAAGAGCGTGCTCGGCATCGGGGGCATGGGCGTGGTGTATCGCGCCCTGGACAAGGAGCTGGGCGAGCCGGTCGCCATCAAGACGCTGAAGGGCGACGCGATGGCCGCTGATCCCGCGCTGCTCCAGCGCTTCAAGGACGAGATCCGCCTGGCGCGGAAGATCACGCACCGCAACGTGGTGCGGACGCACGACCTCGGCGAAGTCGAGGGCGTGTACTACATCACGATGGAATTCGTCGAGGGCCAGTCGCTCAAGCACCTGATCCAGAGCCGCGGCCAGCTGCCGGTGAACGTGACGCTGACGGTGGGCAAGCAGCTCTGCCGCGCGCTGGAAGTCGCCCACGAGCAGGGCGTCATCCACCGCGACATCAAGCCGCAGAACATCGTGGTCGAGCCGAGCGGGGTGCTGAAGGTCATGGACTTCGGTATCGCGCGGCTCGCGACGCGCACCGAGGGCGTGACCCAGGCGGGGATGGCGATCGGGACGCCCGAGTACATGGCGCCCGAGCAGCTGCTGGGCGACGACGTCGATTTTCGCGCCGACATCTACGCCGCGGGCTGCGTGCTGTTCGAGTGCCTGACGGGACGCACGCCGTTCGTCGCCGACTCGCCGATCACGCTGGTGGCGAAGCAGCTCGAGGAAACGCCACCGTCGCCGGCGTCACTCAACTCCGAGGTCCCGGAGGCGCTGGCGCAGCTCATCCTGCGCGCGCTGAGCAAGGACCGGGACCTGCGCCCGGCGTCGGCGCTGGCCTTCCACGACGAGCTGGACAAGATCACCGTGAGCGCCACGGCCGCGACCGCGGCGTGACGCGCCGGCGCGCATGAGCCGCCAGCGGGTGCTCATCGGTGTCGGGCTCGTGGGCCCCGTCATCGCCACCCTCCTGCTCGTGCTGCTCACGCAGCTCACCGATTCCCAGATACCCACTGCCTTCGGGTGGGTTCGCCACACCCAGCAGGTGCGACTCGCGCTGACCGACGTCCTGTCTGTCGTTCGCGAAGCCGAGGCTGCCCAGCGCCTCTTCATCATCACCAACGACAGCGCGGCGAACACCCGCTACCGTTCCCTGGCCGACTCCGCCCCCGGTGCGCTCGCGCAGGTGCGCGCCCTGGTCAGCGACAATCCTGGCCAGGTGGCAAGGATCGACAGCATCCGGGCGCTGCTGCATCGTCGCCTGGCGGTCCTTGCTGTAGCGGCCGACCTGATGCGCGCCGGTCGTCGCGATTCGGCCTTCGCCATCGTCCGCACCGGACATGGCCCGGCGCTCATGGAGAGCCTCGGGGTGGTGACCGGCCGTGCGCTCGCCGAAGAGGACCGGCTGCTGGTCGAGCGGGAGCACCGGCTGGAGCGGCGCGTGCGCATCCGCCGGATCGTCGGGGAGACGCTCCTGGGCGGCAGCGTCATGCTGGCCCTGGTCGTGGTTCTGATGCTGCGGGCGTTGCGGCGCCAGCGGAGCCTGGTGACGATCTGCGCATGGTCGAGGGTCATTCGGCATGAGAACGAGTGGATGACATTCGAGGAGTATCTCAAGCGCAAGTTCGATATCGATGTGTCGCACGGCATTGCGCCGGATGCCGAGCAGCGCCTCATGACGGCGGAGTTTGCCACCGCGCCGCCGCCGAACGCATAAGGCGCCTTACAGTGGTTCCAGGAACGTCCGCTCTTCGCGCAGGATGAACCTCCCCTTCTGCGCGCGCTCGAAATTCGCGCGGCCCGCGGGATCCGCCTTGATGCGGGCGCGGTAGGCCTCGTAGTCCGCCAGGCTCGCGAAGCCGATCAGTCCCCACGCGATGTCGCTGGTCCCCTCGCTCGGCAGGAAGTACCCCAGCAGATCGCCGCCGCAGCGCGGGATGATCTCGCCCCAGTGGCGGGCGTACGCGGCGAAGGCATCGCGCTGGAACGGGTCGATCTGGTAACGAATGAAGACGGTGATGGGCACGGTCACTCCAGTAGGAGAGCAGGAGAGTTCTAGAGTCGGAAGAGCCAACTGACCTTTCCGAAGAATCCGTCGCTCGCGCGGTGCAGGTCGCTGGAGGTGTAGACGTCGGGCGCATCGAGGGTCGAGCCGTATCCCACGTAGACCAGCGTTCCCGGCACCGGCCGGTAACTGAAGAGCCAGTCCATCCGGAATTCGCGGGTGGAGCTGGGCGTGCTCGGCACTCCGTTGATCACGATCAGGTTGCCGTTGCGGTCCACCAGCGCGCCGAGTTGCCGCGCGGTGTACTGGCCGATGAAGCGGGCGAAGACGGCGCGGCTGATCTGGTACTCAAGCTTGAGCCGGGGAATCGTCTCGGATGAGAACCGCGAGCCGTCGCGGTCGCGATCGATGGTGCGGCGCGTGGTCTGGAAGGATACCCGCAGCGACGGCAGTGGCCGCGCGTCCATCGTCGCGCTGAGGGACAGCTGGCGGCCCGGCGCGGCCTCGCGGAAAATCGGCGTTTCGCCGTACGCGACGGTGGCGCCGAGGGTGATGAGACGCCACGTCGGTGTCGTCGCGCGCAGGGAGCCGGCGAAGAGATTGTCTTCGGGTCCCGGCACGACGAATGGTGCGGTCAGCGGACCGCCCGGACCGCTGGTCTGGACCTGGTAGGCGGTGTAACTCGACGGCGCATAGCTGAAGAAGCTGCGGCTGAGGTTGCCGCCCAGGCTCCAGCCGCCGCGCAGTGTCGCCGAGGGGCTGACGGATTCGCTGCCCTCGATGGGCCCGCCGGCCGGATGGGCATAGTCGAAGATCCGGCTGAAACCGAGGAAGGCGCCATAGGTCTGCACCAGCGCGTCACGGGATCCGTAGCCCGTGAGCCGGTTGAAAACGCGGGCCTCAATGACCCCGGAGCGGTTCACGAAGCCCGTCGCCGCGCGGAAGTCGGGCGCGACGGCGCGCACGGAATAGTTGAAGCCCCAGTCGCGGCCGGTGCGATCCCAGGTCGCCTGGAAGAGCGGGCCGGCGGTCGCCGCGCCGGCGCTTCGGGTCCACGACTGGACCGCCTGCACCTCGACAAAGTAGAGCCGCGAGTGATAGATGCGCGCGTCGGCGCCGAGGAGGCGCGAGCTGCCTCCGCCGTCCTCACGCGTCGTCGCCACCAGGCCGAGCGTCGAGTTGCGGCCGATGTCGCGCCGCAGCCGCGCCACGCCAAAAACGGGCCGCGTCCCCGTCGCCGATTGGGAGCGGTTGTCGAGCGCGAACAGGGTCGCGACGTTGGTCCCGCCCAGCTTGCCCGCGAACTTGAGGCCGGCGTCGGGGTCCACGATGCGGCGCGTGTAGATCAGCTGGTTAGGCGTGTCGAACAGCTCGAGGCCGTCGAGGAAGAACGGGCGCTTCTCCGGATAGAAGAGCGCGAACCGCTCGTTGAGGAGCACCTGCCCGACGTCGGC